>NZ_JBEYSL010000287.1:0-8678 GCF_040642735.1 Micromonospora sp. NPDC047753
CGCCATGGCTCTCGCCGTGCTGGTCGGCGCGGCTCTCCTCACCTTCTACACGGTGGTGTTCGACGAGGCGTGGTGGAAGGTGCTGCTGCGCTTCGGCATGATCGGCGCCGTCGTCGGGCTGACGACCAACTGGCAGCTGCGCCATCAGCCTCGCCTGCCGCTGCGGTTGACCGATGAAACGCTGCACCTGAGCGGACCGAAGGGGACCACACTCAGCATCGACTGGGTCAACGTGGCCAGCGCCCAGGTGCGGGGACGCCTGGATCCGCGGCTGGTGGTCGTGACCCGCGACCCGCAGCAGACTCGTCCGCCCATGCGAGCCGGACAGTGGTCGACTCCCGGACGCGGCCCCTACGAGCTGGTCGTCCGGCTCACCTGGATGGAGCCGGGCACCGACGCGCTGCGTCGCGAGCTGACCCGGCGACTACCGGCCACCGGACAGCGGCCCGAGCGGCAGTGAGGGCCAGGGTGTCAGCTCTGCGCGTCGAGGTCACGCAGGGCGAAGCGCAGGTGCTGCCACTCCTCGTTCAGGATCAGCAGGACGCGTCCTCTCAGGAGCGGGCGAGCCGCCGCAGCAGCGAGTCCGCGCCCAGCGGGTACGCGCCGTGGCGGCGTACCCCGTCGGCGACCTCGCGGTCCGACGAGACCACGACCACCGGCCGGCCCGCCGGCTCGGCACGGACCAGTCGCCGGATCAGCTCGTCGGCGGTCTCACCCTTGCGAGAGAAGAGCACCCGTACGCCGCGCGGCGCGGGCGGCAGCCCGTGCATCCGCTCGGCGCCGTCGAAGACCACCGTGACCTCGTCGCCGGTCTGCGCGGCGATCCCGCCCAGCCCGGTGATCAGGCGTTTGCGCTGCTGCTCCAGGGACATCTCGCCGAAGCCACGCTTGGTGACGTTGTAGCCGTCCACCACGAGGTGCGCCCGCGGCAGGGCGAGCAACTGGTCGAGCCGGGCCGGGTCGTCGGTGTCGCGGGCGCGGGCGGCGGGACCGGCCGGGGCGGTGCCCGGCTGCTCGGCGAACGCGTCGGCGACGAAGTCGGCCGGGAGTTTGTCCACCGGGTCGAGCGCCAGCTCCCGGCGCAGCCCGACGGCGGCCTGGCCGATGGTCTCCAGGAGCAGCCAGAGCCGGGCGTCGTCGACCGAGCGCGCCTCCTTGGCGCTGGCGCGGGCCACCCCGGCGGAGGCCTCGGCCTCGGCCAGCCGGGCCCGGGCGCGACGGAGTTCGGCGTCCACGTCGGCGCTGGCGCGGGCCGCCCGGCCGCGCTCGGTGGCCAACAGCTCGGTGGCCTTGCGCTCGCGGGCCTGGGTCTCGCGCAGGGTGCGGGCCACCTGTCGGGACTCCTCGCGGAGCTGACCCAGCTCCTCCCGGACGCGGGCCAACTCGTCGCGCAGCTTCTCGGCCTCGACCCGGGCCACCGCACGGTCGTGCTCGGCCCGGGTTGCCCGCTGCTCGGCCTCGCGGACCAACTCGGCGACGACGGCGCTGTCCGCCTCGGCGCGCACTGCCGCGCCGCTGGCGTCGATCAGCTCCCGCCAGCCACGGGGCCGGGCCAGGTAGGCCAGCGCGGCCACCTCGACCGGGTCGGCGGCGGCCGGCGCGGTGCCCTCGACCACCGCCGCACCGAGGTCACCGGCGTCGGCCAGGACCCGCGCGGTGACCCGCTGCCGGAACAGCGGGTCGGCGGTGAGCTGGGCGGCGATGACCGGCGCGCCGAGCCGGGCGCGTCGGTTGGGGGCGAACTTGGCCACCCGGCGCAGCGGCACCGGGACCTCGTCGGTGGGGAGGGTGGGCAGCACCGCGGCAGTCAGCGTCACGATCCGCTGCCGGACCGGCTCGGGCAGGGTCGGCTCCGGCTCGGCGGCGAGGCCGTCGACCGTTGTCGGGTCAGATGCGCCTGATGCGTCGTTGACTACGTTGTCGTCCGGGTTGCCCACGGCACCGTCGAGCGCGACCGGATCCTCCTGCGGGAGGTGGTCGTCATAAGGCTCGGTGAGGGGCATGTGGCAAGTCTCCCACCGCGACCGGGCCCACCGCCCGGTGAGTGAGCCGATCTCTCATCCTAGCCCCATGGTGACGGATGGGACGGCTGCGACGGGAGTGTCGGACCGGGGCGCTAGCGTGCCGCCGATGGCACAGGCGGAGTACGTCCAGGAGTCACTGGCCGGTCTCGACCCGGCGGTGGGCGGGGTGGACCCGGCGCTGCCGCTCTACGCGACGACCTTCGTGGTGGTCGACCTGGAGACCACCGGCGGCGCGCCGGACGGCGGCGGCATCACCGAGATCGGCGCGGTCAAGGTGCGCGGTGGCGAACAGTTGGGGGTGCTGGCGACCCTGGTCAACCCGGGCCAGCCGATTCCGCCGTTCATCACGGTGCTGACCGGCATCACCCAGGCCATGCTGGTGCCGGCGCCACCGATCGAGCAGGTGCTGCCGAGCTTCCTGGAGTTCATCGACGACGCGGTGCTGGTGGCCCACAACGCCCCGTACGACGTGGGCTTCCTCAAGGCCGCCTGCGCCAGGCACGGCTACCGCTGGCCCAACCCCCGGGTCCTGGACACGGCGGCGCTCGCCCGCCGGGTGCTGACCCGCGACGAGGTGCCCAACCGCAAGCTGGGCACCCTGGCCGCCTACTTCCGCACCGCCACCCAGCCCACCCACCGGGCGTTGGACGACGCGAAGGCCACCGTCGACGTGCTGCACGGGCTGATCGGTCGGCTCGGCGGGCACCGGGTGGACACGGTCGGCGACGCCATCGAGTTCGCCCGCGCGGTCACCCCGACCCAGCGCCGCAAGCGGCACCTGGCCGAGGGGTTGCCCAAGGTCCCCGGCGTCTACATCTTCCGGGCCGCCGACGACCGACCGCTCTACGTGGGCACCTCTGTCGACATCGCCACCCGGGTGCGCAGCTACTTCACCGCCGGCGAGAAGCGCGCCCGGATCTCGGAGATGCTGGGCGCGGCCGAACGGGTCGAGGCGGTGGAGTGCGCCCACTCGTTGGAGGCGGAGGTCCGTGAGCTGCGGTTGATCGCCGCGCACGCCCCGCCGTACAACCGCCGGTCCAAATACCCGGAACGCATGGTCTGGCTCAAGCTGACCGACGGTCCGTACCCCCGGTTGTCGATCGTCCGCGACCTCTCCCCCACCGACACCGCGTACCTCGGGCCGTTCACCTCCCGACGGGCCGCCGAGCTGGCCGCCGCCGGTTTCCACGACGCGGTGCCACTGCGCCAGTGCACGCACCGGCTCTCGCTGCGCACCGTCACGCCGGCCTGCGTGCTGGCCGAGCTGGGTCGGTGCCCGGCGCCCTGCGAACACAAGATCACCCCCGAGGAGTACGACGACAGCGCCGCCGCGCCCTTCCGCACCGCGACGGCCAGCGACCCTCAGCCGGTGGTGGACGCGCTGCTCGCGCGGATCGACGTGCTCTCGGCCGACCAGCGCTACGAGGAGGCCGCCGTGGTGCGGTCCCGGCTGGCCGCGGTGCTGCGCGCCACGGTGCGGATGCAGCGGCTGGCCGCGCTGACCGGGATCGTCGAGTTGGCCGCGGCCCGACCGGCCGCCCGGGGCGGCTGGGAGTTGGCGTTGGTCCGGCACGGCCGACTGGCCGGTGCGGGGGTGTCCCCGCCGGGCGTGCACCCGCGTCCCACGTTGACCACGATCCGGGCCACCGCCGAGACGGTGTCCGGCGGGCATGGTCCGGTGCCGGCGGCGACCGCCGAGGAGTCCGAGCGCATCCTGTCCTGGTTGGAGCGACCGGAGACCCGACTCGTCGAGATGTCCTCCGGTTGGTCCTCTCCGGCGAGTGGCGCGGCCCGGTTCCGTGACCTGCTGGCGAAGGCCGAGGGCGGCGCGTCCCACCAACTCTCGACCGAACGCTCATGACCAACTGACCGATCGGACTACGTCGACTCGCTTAGGCTGTTAGAGAAGTGCAGTCCTGCCCGATTCGTGGGCCTGCTCCCCCGCCGGGATCCGGCGGTGTGGAGCCGGGGTGAGGAGGTGTCCCTCGTGGACGTCGACGCCGGACACGGCGCCGCCCTGGGGGGCGCCCTGCCGACACAGCCGGGTGAGCTGCCGCTCGCCCGCCGGCTGCGGTCGCTGCTCAGCTGGCCGACCACCGACTCGGACCCGGTCACCCAACTGGTCCGCACCCACCGGGGCATCCACGCCGGCACCGACCCCGCGGTGCTGCGCCGCGCCTACACGATCGCGGAAAACATGCACCGCGGGCAGTTCCGCAAGAGCGGGGAACCGTACATCACCCACCCCCTCGCGGTGGCGCAGATCTGCGCCGAGCTGGGGATGGACACCACCACCCTGGTCGCGGCGCTGCTGCACGACACCGTGGAGGACACCCGCTACACCCTCCAGGCGCTCTCCGAGGACTTCGGCGGCGAGGTGGCCCACCTGGTCGACGGGGTGACCAAGTTCGACAAGGCGTTCTACGGCAAGGCCGCCGAGGCGGAGACGGTCCGCAAGATGATCGTCGCGGCCGCCAAGGACGTCCGGGTGCTGATCATCAAACTGGCCGACCGGCTGCACAACATGCGGACGCTCGGGGTGCGCTCCGCGTCGTCGCGGGAACGGATCGCCCGCAAGACCCAGGAGGTGCTGGTCCCGCTCTGTGACCGGCTGGGCATCCAGACCCTCAAACGCGAGCTGGACGACGTGGTGCTGCTGCACCTCGAGCCCGACGAGCACGCCCGGCTGGCCCGGCACGTGCACGATCGGCCGGGTTGGGATTCGTACCTCGACTCGGTGGTCACCCGGACCCGGGTGGCGCTGCGCCGCAGCCGGGTCGACGCCGAGGTGAGCCCCCGTCCCCGGCACCTCTACTCGATCTGGAAGGACACCATCGCCGGCGGCCACACCGCCCCGTACGACCTGCCCCGCATCGTGGTGGTGGTCGACGGCCCGGCCACCGACTGTTACGCCGCGCTGGGCGCGATCCACGGCACCTGGCGACCGGTGCCCGGCCGCTTCAAGGACTTCATCGCCTCGCCGAAGAACAACCTCTACCGTTCGCTGCACACCAGCGTCTGCGGCCCCCAGGACCGCACCGTGGAGGTGCTGATCCGCACCGAGGAGATGCACCGCTCGGCCGAGTACGGCATCGCCGCCGACTTCCGTTTCCCCAGCTCCGGCAGCAGCACCACAGCGGCCCGTGCCGAGCAGCTGGACTGGCTGCGCCGGGTGCTCGACTGGGAGCCGGACGCCGCCGACCCGGCACAGTTCTACGAGTCGCTGCGCTGCGACCTGGCCGAGGGGCAGATCCAGGTCTTCGCCGACGGGCGGCAGGTCGTGCTGCCGGCCGGTGCCACGCCTGTCGACCTCGCCTACGAGCTGGGCAACAACCGGGGCGACCACTGCCTGGCCGCACGCATCAACGGTCGGCTGGCCCCGCTCAGTTCGGAGCTGGACGAGGGCGACGTCGTGGAGATCTTCACCGAGAACGACGGCGACAACGGCTTCGAGGCCGGTGTGGCGCCGCGCGGTCCCCGGCGGGAGTGGCTGACCTTCGTCAAGTCGCCGCACGCGCAGATGCAGATCAACAGATGGTTCGCCGAGCACACCGAGCCGGGCATCACGATCAGCGACAAGGTGCGCCTCGGTCGGGCCACCATCGGGCTCGCCCTGCGCCAGCACAACCGGGGCCTCGCCAGTGACCTGCCGTTACTGCGCCTCTCCGAGGAGTTGGGCTACCCCGACCTGGAAACCCTGTTGGTCGCGGTCTTCGACCGGGTGATCGAACCGGACACCGTGGTCCGCCAGCTCATCGACCTGGTCGATCATCGACAGTGACCCGGCCGGCCCCAGTGCGTACGAAGGACATTCGTGACCACTAGCCTGGAGTCATGATCCCCCGCTCCCGCGCGACCGCTCGGGCCCTCTTCTACCAGGCCTTCTACCGGCTGCCGCTGCCGGTTCGTCGGCGCCTGGTCCGGTTGGCGGTGCCCAAGTACATCGTCGGCGCGGTGACCCTGGTCCGGGACACCGAGGCGACGGGCGCGGGTCGGTTGCTCATGCTCCGCCAGCCTCCCGGCAAGGGTTGGTCACTCCCCGCCGGCCTGCTCAACCGGGGTGAGGCCCCGGTGGTGGGCGCGGCCCGTGAGCTGTTCGAGGAGTCCGGCGTCCGGCTTCCACCGTCCCGGCTTCGCCCGGCGGTGCCGAACGCGATAGTGCACGCCAAGGGCTGGGTGGACATGGTCTTCGAGGCCGAGGTGCCGGCGTCCAGCACCCAGCTGACCGTCGACGGCGGGGAGGTCTTCGAGGCCGCCTGGCACCCCCTGGACGACCTGCCCAAGCTGACCTGGCCGACGGCCCGGCTGCTCGCCTACTACGACATCGGGCCACTCGCCGGGCAGTTCCCGCCGCCGGTGCCCGACGAGACCCCGTGACCGGCGCGGTCGGTGTGCCGGCCGAGCTGTGCGCGGTGGTGCTGGCCGCCGGCGAGGGCACGCGGCTGCGCCCGCTCACCGACCGGCTGCCCAAGGCGCTCTGCCCGGTGGGCAACGTGCCCCTGCTGGATCGGGCGTTGGCGCGGCTGGCCGGTCTGGGCCTGACCGGTCCCGACCGGGTCGCTGTGAATGCCTGCTACCTCGGCGACCAGGTGGTGGCACACGTCGGCGACCGCGCACACCTGTCGGTGGAGCCGGGCGACCCGCTGGGCACCGCCGGCGGGGTGGCCAACCTGCGGGACTGGATCGACGGGCGGCCGGTGCTTGTCGGCAACGCCGACGCGTACCTCGCCGACCCGGCTGCTCCCCCGGGCCCGGACGTGGCCGCCCTGCTCGACGGCTGGGACGGGCACTCCGTACGCCTGCTCGGCCAGCCCGCCGCGGACCCGGCGGCGCCGGGCACCTTCGCCGGGAACTGCTTCACCGGCTTCTCGCTGCTGCCCTGGCGGCTGGTCCGGGACCTGCCGGTCGTCTTCTCGGACCTGGTTCGCGCCGTGTGGCGTCCGGCCGAGGCCGCGGGCACCCTGACCGTGGTGCCCTACCCGGGCACCTTCTTCGACACCGGCACCCCGGCCGACTACCTGGCGGCCAACCTGCACGCCGCGGCCGGCGGCGTTCTCGTCGAGGAGTCCGCGACGGTGACCGGCCACTGCGTGGAGTCGGTCGTCGGCGCGGGAGCGCGGGTGGACGGTGACGTGTCCCGCACCGTGGTGTGGCCGGGCGCGACAGTGCGGGCCGGCGAGCGGCTGCGAAACGTGATCCGGGCCGGCAGCGACCTGACCGTGCCCTGCCCCGCCCAGGGCTGAGCACCGACTGCTCCCGCCTCCGGTCCCGGACCGGAACATGCTCCCGCCTCCGGTCCCGGACCGGAACATCTAGCATGGGCGACGACGCCGACGAACGGAGAAATACCCCGTGATCACCGCGATCGTGCTGATCGACTGCGCCACCGACGCGATCCCCGAGGTGGCGGAGAACCTGGCCAACCTTCCCGGTGTCAGCGAGGTCTACTCGGTGGCCGGGCACGTCGACCTCATCGCCATCGTCCGGGTCCGCGAGTTCGACCAGATCGCCCAGGTCATCGCGGGCAGCATCTCCAAGGTCCCGGGGGTGCTCAACACCGAGTCCCACATCGCCTTCCGGGCGTACTCCCAGCACGACCTGGAGGAGACGTTCGCGATCGGTCTGGCCAGCGCCGACTGACCCGCTCGCCGTTTCGGGGCCGGTGCCGCCCGCGGGGCGGCGCATGGCGCGCACAGGGGCGGCCGGCCCACCGCGAGGGTGGGCCGGCCGTCTGCTTGTGGCTACGTCAGCTCTCGCTGGGAGCCGGTACCTCGGTGCTGCCACCGCCCGGAGCCGGCGACTCGGTGCCGGTGCCGCCCGGAGCCGGCGACTCGGTGACAGTGCCACCCGGAGCCGGCGACTCGGTGCCGGTGCCGCCCGGGCTGGGCGTGCCGCTGGCGCTGGTCTGCGGAACCGGGATGCCCAGCTTGTTGGCGAGCGCCACCAACTCGTCGTAGTGCGTCTGCAGCGTCGGAAGCGCCGTCTGCGCCAACTGGACCACCGACTGCTCGGAGCCCTGCGAGATCTCCGTCTGGGTGGCCTGGATGGCCTGGACGTGACCGGCCAGCTCACTGGTCACCCAGAGCCGGTCGAACTCCGCGCCGCTGGCGTTGTTCAGCTTGTCGATGACCGCCTGCTGATCGGCGCTGGGCTCGTTCGGCAGTTCCACCCCGAGCTGCGACGCGGTCTGCTGCACCGTCTGGTCGAGCTGGGTGTGGTCGGTCTTCAGCATCGCGCCCAGGTCCTTGACCCCCTGGTCGTGACCCTTCTGCTGAGCCAGGTCACCAGCGGTGATCTCGAACAGGTTGACCTGGTGTACCGCCTGCAGGTACTGGGTGTCCTGCGTTGACGGCTGTGCCGCGGCCTGCGCGGCCGCAGCCGGCGCGACACCGACAAGTACCAGCGCGGCCAACAGGCCGAGGCGTTTGATACCCAACATGCTTCCCCCCCTTGAGACGTTGGACCGCACGCATACCCGGCTCACCGGGGTTATTCCTGCGATCGCCCGTCGCGCGGCGTCGACCGGTCCCGTCAGAGGCGTCCGACTCCTGGCCGAATGGGTCTCCAGGGATGGATACGGCTGCGCTTCGCCGATTCGGTGGCCTGCGTCGTCAGCCGCTCGGCCTCCTGCTGCGCCTTGGCGCGGGTCGCCCG
>NZ_JBEYSL010000288.1:0-8656 GCF_040642735.1 Micromonospora sp. NPDC047753
TGCCCATCAGCGCGAAGCCGACGGTGAGCAGCGCCGACCCGATCACCAGGTACCGCTTCCAGCGGCCGGTCTTGCTGATGACCCGCCCGATGACCGTGGAGGCGACCAGCAGGCCGAGGATCATCGGCAGGGTCATCAGGCCGGACATGGTCGGGCTCTGCCCACGGCTGATCTGGAAGTACTGGCCCAGGAAGATCGACGCGCCGAACATGCCCACACCGACCGCGATGCTGGCGACCACGGCGAGGGTGATGGTGCGGTTGCGGAACAGCCGCGGTGGGATCATCGGCTCGGCGGCCCGGGTTTCGACCCGGATCGCCAGCGCGCCGAGGACCAGGGCACCGACGACCATCGCGGCGGTCTGCCAGGACGCCCAGGCGAACTGGTCGCCGGCGAGCGAGACCCAGATCAGCAGCAGCGAGACGGCGGCGGTGATCAGGGTGGCGCCCCACCAGTCGATCTGCGCCTTCCGCTTGACCACGGGCAGGTGCAGGGTCTTCTGGAGCACGATCAGCGCGATGATGGCGAACGGCACGCCGACGTAGAAGCACCAGCGCCAGCCGAGCCAGGAGGTGTCCACGATCACGCCGCCGATCAGCGGGCCACCGATGGTGCCGACGGCCATCACGGCGCCGAGGTAGCCGCTGTAGCGGCCCCGCTCGCGCGGCGCGATCATCGTGGCCATGATCACCTGGGCCAGTGCGGTGAGGCCGCCTGCGCCGACGCCCTGGAGCACCCGGCAGGCGATCAGCTCACCGGTGCCCTGGGCGAGGCCGGCCAGCACCGAGCCCAGCACGTAGATCCCCAGCGCGAGCTGGACGAGTGTCTTCTTGTTGGTCAGATCGGCCATTTTGCCCCAGATTGGGGTGGTTGCTGTGGTCGCGAGCAGGGCCGAGGTCACCACCCAGGTGTACGCGGACTGGCCGCCGTGCAGTTCGGTGATGATCCGCGGCAGCGCGTTCGAGATGACCGTGGAGGAGAGGATCGCGACGAACAGACCCAGCAGCAGGCCGGAGAGTGCTTCCAGGATCTGCCGGTGGGTCATGTCGACGGCGGCCGCCCGCGTGGGGACTGTGGCCTGGCTCATCGTGTGTTGCCTCCGAGCGGAGTCGATGTGGAACGGCGGCGGGCTGGTACGCGTGGGCCGCCTGAGAATTGCCTGAGGCAACCGTATGTCTTGGTTGCCTGAAGCAACAACTTGTCGGACCGGCGCGCTATTCCCCCTCGCGATGCCTACTGCCAGGAGTCGTTGAACCGGCCGAGCAGCCGGGCGAACTCCTCGACGTCCCGCTCCGGCCAACCGTTCAGGGCACGCAGAAACTCACCCAGTCGCGCCGAACGGGCAACGTCGAACCGGCGCTGCCCCTCCTCGGTCATGCTGATCTGCGCGGCCCGCCGATCACTCGGATCGGGGTCGCGGTGGACCAGGCCGAGGACCTCCAACGCGTTGATCTGCCGGCTCAGCGTGCCCTTGCCCACGCCCAGCCGCGCCGCCAACTCGGTCAACCGGATCGACCCGCTACGCCGCAACCACAGCAACAACCCGTAGGTGTTCGGCTCCAGATTCGGGTGTACCTCCCGGGCGATCTCCCAGGAGACCGCCCGCCCACGGCGCAACAGAGCGGTCAACTCGTGCTCGACCGCCCGGATCGGCTCCGGCAGGTGCTCGTCCACGGCGTAGAGACTACGGCGCGGCCGGCTCGCCGTCGCCGGAGAGTCGACGCCGCATCACCGGGCGTAGGTGCCCGTCCTTCGTGGTGCCCTCGATGACCACGTCCGCCCCGCGCCCCTGATGGGTCAGAGTGGCCACCGCGTTGCCGAAGTACGGGCCGGCCAGCTTGCGCCAGCGCACCCCCGGCCGGCGTACGCCCGCCGAACGGGCCAGCGCCCGGGTGGCCCCGGCCGGACCCGGCGACCAGCCCAGTTTCATCAGTGGGCGAATGCCCGCCGGCACCTGGTTGTGGATCGGCGAACAGGTGAGCTGGTGCACCGGAGTGACCACCGCTGGGTCCGCGAACCGGGCCCGCGCCACGTACGAGTGGTGCACGTCACCGGAGAGCACGCTGATCGACGCCGGTGGGGCGTACGCCGGGCCGGCCCCGATCCGCGCGCCGGACTGCCGCGGCGTGCCGGTGCCGATCCTTGCGAACGTCTCCGCGAGCGCCTCGAAGGACCGCCGGAACGCCGCCCAGTGCTCCAGGTCCAGCGCACGCCGCAGCTTCTCCGCCCCGCGCGCCACCCACGGTCGGCGTGAGTCCGCCAGTTTCTCGTTCCACGCCTCGATGTGGTGGATGCCCTGCGGCAGCAGCCAGGGCAGCGAGGCGCCCACCACCAGGTGGTCGTAGACCCCGTGCGCCTGGTCGAGGAACCAGGCCCACTCGCCGGGCGGCAGCATCGCCCGACTGTTGGGCTCGAGCACCCGGCTGCACCGGTTGTCCAGCATGACCAGCCGGGTCCGGCCCAGATCCAGCGCGTAGCTCCACTGATACTGCACCGCGCGCCAGCGCTCAGTGTCGTGCGCCAGGTCGGACTCCTGGTCGACCCGGTGGCCGAACTCGCGCAGCACGCTGGTGGCGTCCTCGGCCGCGGCGACCTTCGCGAAGACCGGATCGGCGACGATCTCGTCGGGGGAGAGATTGCCCAGGTGCTGGTAGACCCAGTACGAGGCGAGCCCGCTGCCGATCCGCTCCGCCCACCACGGCTGCTCGCGTACCTCGGCCCGCCACGCCGCCGAGGTGTTCCAGTCGTCGATGATCTCGTGATCGTCGAAGATCATCACGCTGGGCACCGTGGAGAGCAGCCAGCGGATCTCCGGATCACGCCAGGACTCCAGATAGAGCTTGGTGTACTCGTCGAAGCTCACCACCTGGTCGGCCGGAGCGCCCTTCGGTCGCCGCCGCCGTCGACGCAGCAGCCGGCGGACAGTGGGCGAGGTGACGTCGGCGTAGACCTGGTCACCGAGCAGCACCAGCAGGTCGGGCAGCGGGTTCGACTCCGGGTCCGCCATCAACCGCCGGGCGTACGCGTCCAGCGCGTCGGGTGGCAGCTTGCGGGTGGTGGCGTGCTGGGTGGTCTCCCGGCACGAGCCGAAGATCAGATTGACCGGCTGGTCCCGGTCGTCGACGGCCCGGGTGCGGATCACGCTCGGCGGGAACCCGCTGCTCGGCACCGGCCAGACGAGCTCGTCGTCGACGAGCACCTCGTAGGTGGTCTCGCTGTCCGGGGTGAGCCCCTCCACGACCACGAGGGCGTAGTGGTGGTCGTACGCCGAGAAGGTGGGCGCGGTGCCGGTGGCGCCGTCGGCGGTACGGACGGTGACCACGGCGGGCCCGGCGGTCTCTACCCAGATGGTGGCCCGGGTGTCCACGACTCGCCGCAGGAGTGGGCCGATGAGGAGGTGTGCGGCGGACATGGCGCGAGCCTACCGCCGGATTCCGGGCACCGGCTGCGGGCCGTGGCTGAGATGCTGGGCACCGCCCAGGGGGCGGTGGCTGAGATGCTGGGCATCGCCCAGGGGAGCGGTTGCTGGGACTCCGTGCACGGCTCGGGGTGCGGTGGCTGGGACGCCGCCGCCGGCATCTGACAGGATTCCGGCATGGCCGAATATCTCGTCCTCGCTCTGGTCCTGCTCGGTGTGCTGATCGCCGGCACAGTCGGGCTGGTCGTGCCGCGCCTGCGGCGACGACCCGAGCCCCCGCTGCCGCGCACGGAGGTCGACACCAGGGCTGAGGAGGACCTCGCCGGCCCGCCGGTCGAGGCACCGGAGTCCGATCTGTCCACCGGCGTCCTGGTCGAGCCGCCACCGGTGCTCGAACCGCAGGTCGAGGTGCCCGAGCCGACCGCCGGGCGGCTGGTCCGTCTCCGCTCGCGGCTGTCCCGCTCACAGAACGTGTTCGGCAAGAGCCTGCTCGGCCTGCTCGCCCGTGACCACCTCGACGAGGACGTCTGGGAGGAGATCGAGGACAGCCTGATCACCGCCGACGTCGGCGTCGACGCCACCCGCGACATCGTCGACCGGCTTCGCGAGCGCACCCGGGTGCTCGGCACCCGCTCGGCCTCCGAGCTGCGGGCACTGCTCGCCGCCGAGCTGGTCAACGCGCTCGACCCGAGCCTGGACCGCTCGTTGCGCACCGCCCCCAAGGACGGCGTGCCGGCGGTGGTCCTCGTCGTCGGCGTCAACGGCGCCGGCAAGACCACAACCTGCGGCAAGATCGCCCGGGTGCTGGTGGCCGACGGTCGCAGCGTGCTGCTCGGCGCGGCGGACACCTTCCGGGCCGCCGCGGCCGACCAGCTGGAGACCTGGGGCTCGCGCGTCGGAGCGGAGACCGTGCGGGGGCCCGAGGCAGCCGACCCGGCCAGCGTCGCGTTCGACGCCGTCAAGCGCGGCATCGACACCGGCGTGGACACCGTGCTCATCGATACCGCCGGCCGCCTGCAGAACAAGATCGGCCTGATGGACGAGCTGGGCAAGGTCAAGCGCGTGGTGGAGAAGCAGGGCCCGATCGACGAGACACTGCTCATCCTGGACGCCACCACCGGGCAGAACGGCCTGGAGCAGGCCCGGGTCTTCACCGAGGTGGTCAACGTGACCGGCGTGGTGCTGACCAAGCTCGACGGCACCGCCAAGGGCGGCATCGTGATCGCCGTGCAACGCAAGCTCGGCATCCCCGTGAAGCTGGTCGGCCTCGGCGAAGGCAAGGACGACCTGGCCCCGTTCGACCCGGCGCAGTTCGTCGACGCGTTGCTGGGGACCGAGGCCACCGGCCGGGACGCGTAGTCTCGGGTGACCACTGACGATCGCGCGTACGCGGGCTGGCGTGACCCGGGCCATCCTTCGCAGCGCCTCGGGAGACCGTACGTGACTTCGCAGGAGATCCCGCTGCACGGCGGCAACGTGAGCACCGTTGTCCGTGTGGGTGACACGGTCCGGCGCAACGCCGGGCCGTGGACCCCGTCCGTGCACGCGCTGCTGCGCCACCTGGAGTACGTGGGGTTCACCGGAGCCCCCCGGGCCCTCGGGATGGACGAGCGCAACCGTGAGGTGCTGTCGTACCTGGAGGGGGAGTGCGGAGAATATCCGCTCGCCCCGCACTGGGTGACCGACGAGGCCCTGGTCACCGTCGCCACGATGCTGCGCATGTTCCACGACGCGCAGTACGGCTTCACTCCCCCGCAGGCGGCGGTCTGGCGCTCGTTCGGGCCCCCACCGCCGGACACCGAGGTGATCTGCCACCACGACGCCGCGCCGCACAACGTGATCTGGCGTCCGGACGGCACCCTCGGGCTGATCGACTTCGACCTCGCCTCGCCCGGAGCGCGGATCTACGACGTGGCGTACGCGGCCTGGACCTGGGTGCCGATCTTCGCGGACCGCGACTCGATCACGCTGGGCTGGAAGAACCCGGACCGCCCTCGCCGCCTCCGGCTCTTCGCCGACGCGTACGGGCTGATCCCCCGGGACCGGCACCGGCTGATCCGGACCATCCGTAAACGGATCGTGGACCACGTCGAGGGGATCCGCCGGATGGCCGCCGCCGGTGAGCCGGCGTTCGTCCGGATCGTGCACAAGGGCCACCTGCGTCGACCGATGCGCGATCTGCGACTGCTCGACTACGAGCGGCACACCCTGGAGAACGCCCTCCGCTGAGCGCCGGTCCGGCGATGCTCGGCCGGACGCGTCACGCGCACCGGTCGATGCCGTTGACCGGTCAGCCATCGACGATCGCCGTCCGGTCGATCCACAATCGTCCATGCTGACGACTGTGCGGAGTTCGTGACACGTCCGAAACAACCCGTCACGAAACGGAAACCCGCACGGGACCCAAAGTGAAACAGGCGGCCGCGAAGCTTCCGCGCAACCGGCCTACGGGCGACGCTGCCCCGGAAAGCCGCGAAGGAGGACTTCACCTTTAGGAGGCCAGCGTGCCTGAAGCACCGACGATCGACGGCGCCAATACTACGTGGCTGCTGGTTTCGACCGCGCTCGTGCTGCTCATGACCCCCGGACTGGCGCTGTTCTACGGCGGCCTCAACCGGGCCAAGGGCGTACTCAACATGATGATGATGAGCTTCTCGGCTATCGGGCTCATCTCTATTCTGTGGTGGTTCTACGGATTCAGCGTCGCCTTCGGGACCGACGTGAACGGCTTCTGGGGCGACCCGGGCGCGTACCTCGGCACCAAGACCTTCCTCGCCGAAACCGACCTGTGGGGTGCCACGGCGGAGAACCCCAGCGGCATCGGCGTCCCGCTCTACGTGTTCATGGCCTTCCAGATGGTCTTCGCGGTGATCACCGTCGCGCTGATCAGCGGTGCCATCGCCGACCGGGCCAAGTTCGCCGGCTGGCTGCTGTTCGCCTTCGGCTGGGCCACCCTGGTCTACTTCCCGGTCGCCCACTGGGTGTGGGGCGGCGGCATCATCGGCGCTGACATCCACGCGTTGGACTTCGCCGGTGGCACCGCGGTGCACATCAACGCCGGTGCGGCGGCCCTGGCCGTTGCCCTGGTGCTCGGCAAGCGGCTCGGTTGGCCGCGGGAGGGCATGAAGCCGCACAACATCCCGCTGGTCGCGCTCGGTGCGGGTCTGCTGTGGTTCGGCTGGTTCGGGTTCAACGCCGGCTCCGAGCTGACCGTCGACTCGGTCGCCGGCCTCGCCTTCATCAACACCCAGCTCGCCACGGCGGCTGCGGTGCTCGGCTGGATCGCTGTCGAGTGGATCAAGGACCGGAAGCCGACCATGGTCGGTGCCTCGTCCGGCGCCGTCGCCGGCCTGGTCGCCATCACCCCGGCCTGCGGGTTCATCGCCCCCTGGGCGGCCGTCCTGCTCGGCGTCGTCGCCGGCGCGGTGTGCGCGCTCGCCATCAGCCTCAAGTACAAGCTCGGCTACGACGACTCGCTCGACGTGGTCGGCGTGCACTTCGTCGGTGGTTGGATCGGTTCGCTCTGGCTCGGTCTCTTCGCCACCAACTCGGTCAACGCCGCGATCACCGACGTGGTGGGCGCCTCCGACGGCCTCTTCTACGGCGGCGGCGCGACCCAGCTCGGGCGGCAGGCCCTCGCCGGCCTGATCGTCACCGTCTGGTCGTTCGGCATCGCCTGGGTGCTGGCCTTCGTCATCGAGAAGACGATCGGCTTCCGGGTCAAGGGTGAGGACGAGGTCGAGGGCATCGACATCGCCGAGCACGCCGAGAGCAGCTACGACCTGTCCCCGGCCGGTGGCGGCACTGGTGGCGCATTCGCGATGGCCGGCATCGGCACCCCCGGTGGCGGCACGACGAGTGGTGCCAAGCCGGAGGCGGAGCCCGCCGAGCCGGTCAGCGAAAAGGTCGCCGGTTAACGTTCCTGGGATGGAGGGGTTGGACATGAAGCTGGTGACCGCAGTCATCAAGCCGTACCAACTGGACGCGGTGATGGCGCGCAGGGCGCCCAGGAGCACGCCGGGGCGGGCCAGGGAGTGCGGGTGTTCGCGCATGGAGACGACGTCGTTGAACCGCCGCGCGGTCACCACGTCCGTGACGGTCGCGGCGATGACCTGGCTGCTGGCCCAGCGGGAGAACCGGTAGCCGCGCGGGTAGGGCCCGTCGACGTGGGGCAACGCCAGGTCCGCCGAGGTGGAGAGCGACCAGGCGGCGTCCACCACGACCTTCTGGAGCGCGAGGTAGTGGCGCGCGGGCGCCCGCAGATCCGGGCCGGACCGAAGGTACGTCGACAGGCAGGCCGCGTGCAGGGCCGCCGCCGTCATGCCCTGCCCGTACACCGGGTTGAACGACGCGACGGCGTCGCCGACGCTGATCAGGCCGGCCGGGAACCGCTTGAGCGCGTGGAAGTCCCGTCGTCGACTGTCGGCATGGTGGTAGGTCTGGACGTCGCCGATCATCTCCTGGTCGGCGACCTCGCCGAACTCCGGTGGGAACTGCTCGCGCAGGCGGCGGACGAAGTCATCCGCGGTACGCCCCGGGCGGTCGTTGCCGTAACCGGCCATCATGGCCATCCACCGGCCGTCCTCGATGGCGAAGAACGCGGCCCCGGCCACGTCCATCCCCGATTTCGGCGTGTTCAAAGCCAGGACGACAGTCGAGGCCGGGGTGACCTCCGGACGGCGGAACAGGGCTGTCGCATAGTTGAGGTGCACTGTCATCCGCCGGGTGACCGGCCGGTCCCAGTCGGCCTGCTCCAGCCAGTCCGAGAGTCGGCTGGACCGTCCCATGGCGTCCACCACGAGGTCGGCGCGTTCGACCCCGGGCACCCCATCGACCTCGCAGCGGACCCCGGTGACCGCGGTGCCGTCGAACACGAGGCCGGTGGCGCGGGCGGTGATCGTCTTGACGTTGGGCAACCGGAGCACCTGCTGGCGGATCAGGCCCTCCAGCAGCGGTCGACTGCCCGCCAGACTGTCGGCGTCGTCGGGGACGACGACCTTCAGACGCCCGTCGAGGTAGTTGCGCCGGGCCTCGGGCGGCGCCTCGACCGCTCCGCGCGCCAGTGCGTCGTCGCGGAATCCGGGGAACAGGCGCTCCAGTTGGAAGAGGCCGCCGGGCAGCAGCGCGTGCAGCTGTGTCCCCTGGGGTACGCCGGGCCGCGCGCCGGTCATGATCATCATCGCCCGGGGTGGCGGCGGCATCGAGGACCTGCTGCCCTTCTCCGACGAGGCGCTCTGT
>NZ_JBEYSL010000289.1:0-8618 GCF_040642735.1 Micromonospora sp. NPDC047753
GATCTGCCCGGCCACCCGGACCGCCTCCGGCCAGGGCAGCGGCCCGGTCCGCAGCCGGTCGGCCAGGTTGTGGCCGTCGACGAGCTCCATCACCAGGTACGGGACCACGACGCCGCCGGCCAGTGTCGCTTCGGCGTAGTCGTACACCTGGGTCACGTGTGGGTGGGTGAGCCGGGCGGCCGCGCGGGCCTCGCGTTGGATGGTGGCCCGCAGTTGTGGGTCGGTGGCGAACTGCCCGGCGAGCACCTTGATCGCCACCGGCCGGCCGAGCACCTCGTCGTCGCCACGCCACACCTCGGACATGCCACCGAGACCGATCCGCTCGTGAAGTACGTAGCGGTCGTGGAGGCGGAGAGTGGGCGTGAGCGGCGACATAACTTCACCAGTCTGCCTGGCAACACCGCAGTCGACCACTCTGCGTGCCCGGACCCACACTGTTCGTCCCGTGCGTACCGGAATGGGATTGGTGCGGGGTCAGGAGCAGCGCGGGGTGCCGGGCAGCGGTCGCGGTTGGATGCGGTCGGCGAGCCGGCGCAGGGCGAGGGCGGTGGCCTGCCGGGTCGGGGCGAGCAGGGCCCGGCGGGGGTGTTCGACCTGGACCGGCGCGTCCGGTCGGGCCGAGTTGACGTGCCGGCTCATGGCGTCGAGCGCGGTGATGTATCCGGTGGGAAGTTCCATGGTCAACTCCTTGGGACCGGTCCGGTGGATTCCCGGACGACGAGTGCGGTGGGCAGCAGCACGTGACCGGCCGCGGCGTCCGCGGGCGGGTCAAGCAGCAGCTCGGCGGCGATCCGGCCCTTCTCCTCGGCCGGTTGCCGGACAGTGGTGAGGCCGGCAGCGGCGGCCTCGGGGACGTCGTCGAAGCCGGTCACCGAGACGGGGGGACGATCATGGGCCGGCCGTGCGGCCAGGGCGTCCAGCACACCGAGCGCGAGGACGTCGGAGCCGGCCAGCACGGCGGTCGGCGGTGCGGGTTGGTCGAACAGCCCGGCGACGGCTGCGGCTGCCGCCGGGCGGCTGTTGCCGGGGACGTTGACAAGTGTCAGCTCGGCCCAGCCGACGCCGACCTCGGCGAAGGCGTCGGCGAACCCGCTGAGCCGACCTCGGGTGGTCGGATGCGGCACCTGGTCGACCCCGGCCACTGTGAGCGGGCCGGCCGGCGCGTCGGGCAGCACGGAGTCGGCGAGCAGCGCCACCCGACGGTGCCCGAGCCCCGCTACGTGCGCGGCGGCGCTGCGTGCGGCGGCCCGCTCGTCGATGCCGACGAACCGTTCGTCGGTGCCGGCGTCGTCGCGGGCGGCGGTGCTGACGAACGGCAGCCCGCGTTGGCGGATCACGTCCAGGGCCCACTCTTCGTCGGCGACGCAGTAGACGCAGAACCCGTCGACGGCGGCGTTCTCCACCGCCTGCCGGGCGTCGGTCACCGCCGGTGGCAGCGGCACCAGCAGCATGCTGGTGCCGTGCCGCTCGGCCGCCGCGCCGACACCGGCGAGGAAGCGGACCGCGAACGGGTCGGTGAAGGCGTACGACAGTTGCGAGGTGAACAGCACGCCGATCGACCCGACGAAACCTCGGCGCAGGGAGCGCGCGGTGGGGTTGGGGCCGGGGTACCCGAGTTGCCGGGCGGCGTCCAGGATCCGCTCGCGCAGGGCGGCGGAAAGCTGGTCGGGGCGGCTGTAGGCGTTTGACACGGTGCTGCGCGAGACGCCGACGGCGTCGGCCACGGCTTGCAGTGTTGGCTTCACCGGCACCTCTCTGTATCGATCCAGTCTGTATCGATACAGAGACTAGCTCGACCGGTCGGCGTCGGTCAATACGTGAACGGAGAGTGGGAGCGCGGTCGGCAGTCAGGCCGCGTAGAGGTCGTCCAGCAGGCCGCCGAGGATCTCCGCCGTACGCTCGGGCGGCTCGGCCTCGACGCAGAGCCGCTCCATGGCCACCGCGTAGTAATCCAGATCGTCGCGCTTGTCCAGGTAGATGGCGCTGGTGAGCTGTTCGATGTAGACGATGTCCGGAAGCTCCTGGTCGCCGAAGCGCAGGATGGTGAAGGCACCCCCGGCGGCGGCGTGGCCACCGGCGGCGAACGGGATGACCTGCAACCGGATGTGGGGCGACTTGGTCGCCTCGATGAGCGCGGTGAGCTGGCCGCGCATGACCTCCGCGCCGCCGATGGGCCGGCGCAGGGCCGCCTCGTCCACCACAGCCCAGAGCTGCGGCGGGTTCTGCCGCTGGAGCAACTGCTGACGCTGCATCCGCAGCGCGACACGCCTGTCGATCTCGCCCGGACCGGCAGTGCCGTGCCCGAGCAGCACGACCGCGCGGGCGTACTCCCGGGTCTGCAGGAGGCCGGGCACGAACTGCACCTCGTAGCTGCGGATCAGCGCGGCGGCGGCCTCCAGGCCGAGGTACGACTGGAACCAGGACGGCAGCACGTCGCCGTAGCGGTGCCACCAGCCGGGGCTGTTCGCGTCCCGCGCGAGCTTGAGCAGCGCGTCACGCTCGTGGTCCTCGGTGACGCCGTAGAGGGTCAACAGGTCGGCGACGTCGCGCTCCTTGAAGCCGACCCGGCCGAGCTCCATCCGACTGATCTTGGATTCGGAGGAGCGGATCTCCCAGCCGGCGCCCTCCCGGGTCACCCCGCTGGACTCCCGGAGGCGGCGCAGTTGGGCGCCGAGCAGCATGCGCAGCACGGTCGGCCCGGTTGTCGGGCCACCCTCGGCGGGAACCATCGTCACGTGCGGACCTCCGGACACCGACCCACGACGGCCGGGCGCCCCGGCCCGGCCGACGTGTAAGCATGCCATGGACCGACAGTGAGGTGAACTCCTCCGCGCCGGTGAATCAGTCTCGTCGCCGGGACGACCCGCCCCCGGACGGTCAGTTGATCAGGTGGTCGAAATCTCCGTCCCGCGCACCGAGAACGAAGGCGGCGATCTCATCCACCGTGTAGATGAGCGCCGGCCCTTCCGGGTGTCGTGAGTTGCGGACCGCGATGCCCGCTCCCTCGGGCAGTTCGGCCAGTTCGACGCAGTTGCCGCTGGGGTTGCTGCGGCGACTCTTCTGCCAGCTCAGCGGAGGCAACTGGTGGATCGGTACGCCATTGGGTGGCTGCTGCATGGGGGCGTCTTTCTGTTACGAGCCCGCCGGTGGCCGTGGGAGGAGCGGTGACGGCGAGGGGGTGCGGTATCGACATTGGACGGTTCTGCACGTGCATCTGCTATTGCATCTGCATCCGACGGCGAGCATGATAACGCACATGATCGGTGCCCATCCGTTCACTTTGTGTTACCCCCAGACGGGCAACGATCAGGCAAAACTGGGCCCGACGCGGTGTACCGCGTCAACCGAAGGCTGGAGGCGGTCGCGGCGATGGGAGGGTTCGTGCCGGATCCGATGAGTGTCGCCTCCGGCGTCTGCGCGGCGGGCGCACTGCTCTCCTCCTGGCAACTACGCCGACGGGCGGTGCGCGCCGAGGCCGAGATCGGTCACCTCCAGGCAGAACTGGCCGCTGAACGGCACGCCGCCAGTCACGACCCGCTGACCGGGCTGCCCAATCGCCGAGCCTTCTACCGCCTGGCAGCCGCACTGCTCACCGACGCCGCCGGCCAGCCGCTGATCGCCGTGGTGCTCGATCTGGACGACTTCAAGCAGATCAACGACCGGTACGGGCACGCCGCCGGCGACCAGGTGCTGATCAGTGTTGCCGAACGCCTCGCCGGCTTCGCCGGGGACAATCTCGTGGCGCGCCTCGGCGGCGACGAGTTCGCCGGGCTGCTCTCCAGCCCCACCGTCGACCGACGCTGGATCGAGCACTCAACCCGCCGGCTCAGCGAGACCGTCGCCGCGCCGATCCGGCTGACCGGGTGCAGCGTCCGGGTCACCGCGTCCGTCGGGCTCGCCCCGGTGACCGGCCCGGCCCAGCTCACCGATGCGCTCAGCCGCGCCGACGCGGCCATGTACCAGGCGAAGAGCCTCGGTGGCGCCCGATCGCCCCGCCAACTGGTCGACAGCGCGTTCCTCGGCGAACGCTGACCGTTCAGCTGACGGGCGCGCCGAACCACCTGGGCAGATGGCTGAGCAGGTTGGTCTGATCGTCGCCCACCCACGCCACGTGCCCGTCGGGCCGTAACAGCACGCCGGGCACCTCCACCTCATCGCTGACGTCGACGACATGGTCGACCCGCTCCGCCCAACCGGCGACAGAGAGCTGGCCGGTCTGGTCGAGCAGCAGGCCCCGGCCGCCGCGCATCAGCTCGTAGAGGCGCCCCCGCCTCAGCCGCACGTCACGCATGTGACGCCCGAGCAGTTCGTGCCCCGCGCCGAGGTCGTAGCGGACCCCGATCGCGGTGATCTTCTCGATCAGGTACCGGTTGACGTCCTCGAAGTCCAACAGCTCCGACAACAGTTGGCGCACCGACCGCGGCCCCGGCTCGGGTGAGAGCAGCACCATCTGCGCCCGGGTGTTGTTCAGCACGTCCGCGGCCACCGGATGCCGTTCGCTGTGGTAGCTGTCCAGCAGCCCCTCCGGCGCCCAGCCGTTGAGCTCGGCGGCCAGTTTCCAGCCGAGGTTGAACGCGTCCTGGATGCCGAGGTTGAGCCCCTGCCCACCGGTCGGCGGGTGGATGTGTGCCGCGTCGCCGGCCAACAGCACCCGGCCGACCCGATAACGCTCGGCCAGCCGGGTGGCGTCACCGAAGCGGGAGAGCCAGCGCGGTGAGTGGACACCGAAGTCGGTGCCCGCGTACACCCGCAGTTGGTGTTTGAAGTCCTCGATGGTCGGTGGGACGGTGCGGTCCTCGACCACCCCCTCGGCCGGGACGAGGACGCGGTACACCCCGTCTCCGAGGGGCCCGAGACCGAATCGGAGATGGGTCTTGCGGACCTCGGCCACCACGTCGGCCACCTGTTCCGGTGGCACGCCCACCTCCATCTCGCCCAGCAACGTCTCGACGCTGCTGGGCTCGCCGGGGAAGCCGACACCGAGCAGCCCGCGGACGGTGCTGCGACCGCCGTCGCAGCCGACGAGGTAGCGCGTACGCACCTGCGTGCCGTCGGCCAGCCGCACGGTCACCCCGTCGTCGTCCTGGCTGAGCCCGACGAGTTCGCTGCCGCGCCGGATCTCGACGCCGACCTCGCTGGCGTGCTCGCCCAGGAGACGGTCGGTAATGGTCTGCGGAATGCCGAGGACGTACGCGTGTGCCGTGTCCAGCCCGCCCGGCGACGGCTTGGGGATCGCGGCGAAGAAGCCCCCGACCGGGTACTGCGTTCCGAGCGCGAGGAACCGCTCCAGCAGACCTCGCTGGTCCAGCACCTCGATGCTTCGCGCGTGCAGGCCGAGCGCGCGGACGTAGCTGGTCGGCTCGGTCTCCTTCTCGAGCACGAGCGCGTGCAGTCCGTGCAGCCGCAACTCGGTGGCCAACATCAAGCCGGTCGGCCCGCCGCCAGCAATGATGACATCGATCATGTAATCCCCCGATTTTCCCAGATTTGGGCGTCGGCTGGAGATTCTGCGGCATCACCCGGGTCTTGCCGCAAGGCCCCGGGTGCGATATATGTTGGAGGTGGCAGAGAGCGCATTCGCTCTTTGCCTTACTTCTTGTCCCGCGTAGACGGCGACGTGGTCGCCGCTCAGAGCCGCCGGTCGAGGTCGCGCACTGCCGCGTCGGCGAGGGTGACCAGACCCACCGGTGACACCAGCCCCCGCACGATCCGCGCGGCCCGGTCCCGGTCGGCCGGCTCGACGTCGAGGTCCAACGCCTGGCGGGTCCAGTCGCTGAGGTCGTCGAGCGCGCGGACCGCGAGAAACCAGGCCAGGCGCAGCGGGTCGACGTCGGTCCTGCCGTAGCCGGCGAGCACCGCCTGCTGCTGCTCGGCAGTGATCGGCGCGAAGGCGAGCACCCCGCCGAGGACGAACATGAGGTCGCACTCGGGCGGGGCGAGCACCGCGTCGTCCCAGTCGATCAGCCAGACCTGCCCGTCCGCGCCGAGCAGGAGGTTGCCCAGGTGCGGGTCGCCGTGGCAGACCACCGCCGGCCCCAACCGGTCGACGGCGAGTCGCTCGACCCCACGGAGCAGCGTGGACACCCGGTCGGCGTTCGCCGCCCAGACGGCGGCCAGTTCGGCGACCAGCGGATCACCGGAGTCGGCCTGGTCGCGGAGCCGTCCGGCCACGTCCCGGGTCGCGGCCACGATCGAGGGGTACGCGTCACCGCCGCCTGGCAACAGCCGTTCCAACTCGTCGGTCACCGGCACCGCGTGCACGGCGGCCAGCAGTTCGCCGTAGGCACGCCAGTGCGCCTCGCTCATCGGGCCGTCCAGCGCCCGCAGGTCGGACACCCACGGGACCACGGACAGGCGGTGCCCGTCACGCTCGGCGTACAGGCGTCCGTCGCAGGTGCGGACCTGCGCCGCGACACCTGGCACGCCCCGCTCGGCCAGGTGCGCGGTCACGATCAGGCCGGCCGGCGTACCGCCACCGCTGACCTTGACGGCATACCGCTCGCCGTCGCCCGTCTCACCCCGCCAGAGCCGAGCCCGCAGATCAGCCCCGTGCGGAACCTCGTCCACTGTGGACAACCAAAGCCCAAACTCTCCCCGGACCCACCCCACCACGTCCACCGACCCACCCCCACCCCACCCCGCCTGCTGGCGGTGATCAAGAAGTTCGCGTCACTGTCGGCCCGGATTCTGACGCAAACCTCTTGATCAGGTGTGCCTGGTGGGGGGCGTGGGCGGAGATGATTCGGGTACGCGGAGGGACGGCCCAGCCGACCGACGAGAGGAACCCCTCGTGCCGAGCATCCGTGCCCTCGTACTCAACTGCACCCTCAAGCCGTCGCCTGCCCCCTCCAGCTCCGAGCAACTGGGCCGGGAGGTGTTGGCCGAACTGAACCGTCAGGGCGTGGACGGCGAGATCGTCCGGGTGGTCGACCACGACGTGCGCTTCGGGGTGTCGACCGACGAGGGCCACGGCGACGGTTGGCCCGCCATCCGCGCCAAGCTGCTCGCCGCCCAGATCCTCATCATCGCCACCCCGATCTGGCTCGGCCAGCCCGCGAGCGTCACCAAGATGGTCCTCGAACGCCTCGACGCCGAGCTGTCCGAGACCGACGACGAGGGACGGCTGCTCACCTACGGCAAGGTGGCCGGCGTCGCGGTCGTCGGCAACGAGGACGGCGCACACCACAGCATCGCCGAGGTGCAGGGGGCGCTCAACGAGGTGGGCTTCACCGTCGCCGCCGCCGCCGCGACCTACTGGGTCGGTGAGGCGCTGCACACGGTGGACTACCGCGAGGCCGGCCCGAAGCCCGACACCACCGGTCGCACCACGAAGGCACTGGCGCTCAACAGCGCACACCTGGCCCGGCTCCTCGCCGACCAGCCGTACCCGCCGCCGGACGCGAAGGGCGCGGCGGTCGGTCCGAGCCGCGAATAGACCTCACCGCCAGGGGCGTCACCGCCCCGGGCCGCCCTACTGCCGGGCAGCTCCGGGCGCGGCTCGCCGCCGATCCTCGCCCGGCGCGGTCAGCGCCAGCCGTAACCGGCGCGCAACGCCTGCCCGACCCGGTCGAACCGGGGCCGATCCAACACGGCACCCTCCCGGCGGATGCTGTCCTCGCGCATGGTGAGCACCCGGTCCAACCGGACCCAGCTCGGCCGGTTGTCCCGGTCCCACTCCCCCGGCCCGAGCGCGAACCAGTGCCGCTGCCCGTCCCGGTCGCTCTGGCTGGACAGCATCAGCCCGAACAGGGTCCGGCTGTGCCGCCCGACGACCAGCACCGGCCGATCCTTGCCCTGGCGGGGGTCGTCCTCGTACGGCACCCACGTCCAGACGATCTCGCCCGGGTCGGCCTGGCCGTCGCGCTCCGGAGCGTAGGTCAACTCCCGACGCTGCAAGGCGCTCACCTGACGGCGGCGGGCCACCTGCGCGGGCGCCGGCCCGGTGCGCCGGGGCGACGGGATCACCGCACCGACCCGGGAGATACGTGCCGCGACATTCCTCAACAGACCAGCCACGGCGGGCAGCCTACCCGCCGCCGAAGGAGACGCTACGACAGACTGGCCCCATGAACGAGCTACCCCGTGACCTGCCGATCCTGGAGCGACGCGCGGTGCGGGTCGTGGTCGTCGACGACACCGACCGGGTGTTGCTGTTCCACACCCGCGACCCGGACCACGCCCGGCTGGGCACCTGGTGGGAGCTCCCCGGCGGTGGCATGGATCCCGGCGAGACCTGTCGCGACACCGCGGTACGGGAACTGCGGGAAGAGACCGGAATCGTGATCACCACCGACCAGGTTGGTACGCCGAACTGGCGGCGGCGGGCGAGCTTCCTGCACCGCCAGTTGCGGCACGTCCAGGACGAGGTCGTCGTCGCCGTACGGCTGGCCCGCCCTGGCCCGGACGTGGACGAGGCGCAGCGGCTCGACTACGAGCGGGAGGACTACTTCGGCTTCCGCTGGTGGCCGTTGCCCGAGGTGGTGGCCAGTCGGGAACGCTTCTACCCCGGGCAGCTCCCCCGGCTGATCACCCCCTTTCTCGCCGGCACGGAGATCGACGAGCCGTTCGAACTGTGGTCGTGAGCCGGGTCGGCGGGCAGAGTGTGGGAATGAGGAGCG
>NZ_JBEYSL010000290.1:0-8602 GCF_040642735.1 Micromonospora sp. NPDC047753
TCTCGCGGTAGTGCGTTCCCCGTGGGACTACCCGGTGCGGATGCCGGAGTTTCGGACACCACCTGGCAGGCGGCCATCGCCGCCCCGGTGGCGGCGGTCAACTGTGCGTCCGGCTCCACCTCGACGGGCACCGCGAGAGCCGCGCCGATCAGTTCGGTCACCAGCGGGACCCGGGTGGAGCCGCCAGCAAGCAGGACGCCGTCGAGCTGCGCCGGGGTCAGGTCGGCACTGCGCACGGCCCGGAGCAGGAGGTCGACGGTGGCCTGCACCGTCGGGCGGATCATGGCCTCGAACTGCGCCCGGGTCACCGGCACCCGCGCCGGGCCGCTCGGCAGGGTCAGCACCACGTCGGCCGTGAGGTCGACGGTCAGCACCCGCTTGACCCGGTCACACTCCGCGCGCAGCCCGCGCAGGGCGGCCTGGGCCCCGCGACGCCCGGTCGCGGCCAACTCTCGAGCCAGCACGGTACGGGCATGCTCGGCGAGCGCCTCGTCGAAGTCGGCGCCACCGATCGAGTCGAGACCCTGCGGGGTGCCGAACGTCTCGTACGTGCCGCGCGGGGTGCGGCGCACCAGAGCCGCCTCGAAACTGTTGCCCCCGAGGGCGTAGACAACGGCAGTGCTTCCCGCGAACCCCCGAGCGGCGTGGCTTTCGGCGACGGTGACCGTGCGGGGCAGCAACGTCACGTGCCGTAGGCCGAGGTCCGACAGGGCCCGGTGCAGCACCTCCCGTCGGTAGGGGCGCCACCCTGCCGGGTGGCTGAGCACGATCGCCTCGGCCGCCCCACCCTCCAGGGCGTGGACCCGCTCGACCACCCACGCCGCCAGTTCGGCGGTCAGCGTCTGCGGCGCGCACGGCTCGCCGCCGAGCAGCACCGGCACGTCGTCGCCGATCCGGTGGACGAAGTCCCGGGTGGTGCGGCTGCCGTCGTCGGTCACCGGCTCGCCGACGCGCAGCGAACCGTCCTCGACCAGGCACAGCACCGAAGGAATGAGAGGTGAGCCGGCGCTCAGTGGGACGGCTTCGGGACGGGTCCAGGTCGCGCCGCGTCGCCGTGCGACGGCGGCGGCGGTGTTGCTGCTTCCGATGTCTATCCCCAGGACGTACGGCATCGTCTCTGTCTCTCCCCGTGAGTCAGCCGGTCGGTGGCGATGGCGTCGGCTGCCCGACGACCCACCCCCGGCGAACCCCGCGGGCTCCTACGTTCGTACCAGAGATCAGTCCCTGGTCGGGACCCTAATCTCGACGGGACGGTTTCCCCCTGTCCCCCTAACGTACGAGGTGGCGCAGCCCCTAGTTCAACCGGCCCGGATGCGGGCTCAGCCCCGATGCCCGGGGGTGAGCCCCGGCAATAGCGTCGTCACTGTCGACGTACGACACCCCGCCAATGCCACATCCGAGGAGAACCGGCACATGGACTCGCAGCAGACGCTCCACGACTTCGTGCTCGACCTACTGACGAACCCGGATGCGCGGTCGGCCTTCGACCTCGACCCCGAGGGCGCGTTGCGGGGCGCCGGGCTCACCGACATCACCGCTGCGGACGTGCAGGACGTCGTACCGCTGGTCGTCGACTACGCGCCGGGTGCCGGTCTCGCGCCGTTGGCCTCGCCGGTCGGGCAGCTCGGGCTGGACCCGCTGCTCACCGACACCACCGACGTGGTGGGTCAGTTGCAGAGCGTGGCGCAGCAGATCAGCGTCACCAGCTCGCCCAGTGGCGTGGACGTCAAGGCCGGCGTGCTCGGCGCCATCGCTGTCGACCCGTCGACCGCCGCCGCCGGGGTCACCGTGCTGCCGGGCATCGGTCTGGGTGTCGGCCCGTCCGGCCTCGACACCGACCTGGCCGGTGTCTCCGACGTGGCGCACACCCTCGACGCCGACGTGGTGCAGCCGGTGGACGCGATCGCGGACCCGGTGCTCGGGGACGTCACCGGCACCGTCGGAGACCCGAGCGGTCTGCTCGGCGTCGCTGACTCGAACCTGATCGGCGGCGACCTGACCGGCGGTGTCCTCTCCGGCACCCACGGTCAGCTCGGCGGGGTCGTCAGCTCCCTCGGTGTCGACGACACCCTTGGCGGGCTGGGCCTCGGGCACGGCGACGGCATCGTCGGCGGGGTCCCGCCGCTCGACGTTTCGTCGACGGTGGGCGGCGTGACGCACCAGGTGGACAGCCTCCTCCCCGGTGTCACCGACACGGTCGGTGACGTGACCGGTGGGGCCACCGATGGTGTGCTCGGCGGCGACTCGCACGCCTCGTCCGATCACGGGCTGCTGGGTATCACCGGCGGTCTGCTCTGATCCGGATCTCCGGTCGGAGCGGAGGGCCGGATCGTCTCGGGCGATCCGGCCCTTCCCGGTTCCACATCCGGTCCCTCTTGATAATTGAGCCGAAATCCGCACACTTGGTGCGGTGATGGCCGGGATCTGGTTGGACGTGCTGGACGAAATTGCCCGCACGTGCAGTGCACACGGTCGCGGTGACCTCCTTCAGACGGTGCGGCAGAAGCGCGCGCAACTGCTGGACCCGACGCTGCGTGTCCTGGTCATCGGCGAGCCGAACCAGGGCAAGAGTCAGCTGATCAACGCGATTATCAACGCTCCGGCCTGCCCGGTCGGCGACGGCCGGACGACAATCCTGCCGACCGTGGTGCGGCACGCAGAGGCCCCCACCGCGGCGGTGACGCAGGCGCCACCATCAGCCCCGGGGAACCCCACCGGCGCCGCCGACGCGGTGGCCGTCGAGCGGACCCCGCTGGCGCTCAACCAGGTAGCGGCGGGCGTGGCCGGCCTGGCCGGTCGTCGGCCGGGCGGCGGCCCGGCGTACGTCGAGATCGGAGTGCCCCGTGCGCTGCTCGGTGCCGGGTTGGTGCTGGTGGACACTCCCGGCGCCGACGAGGTCGCCGGCATCGGCGCCGCCGCTTCGGTCGCCGCGCCAGCCCGCGCGGACACCGTGCTGCTGGTCTCCGACTCCACTCGGGAGTTGTCGGTCGCCGAGCTGAACATGCTGCTGCACATCACGCGTTCGCATCCGAACGTGGTGGTGGTGCAGAGCAAGACCGATCTGGTGGCGGACTGGCGGACTGTCGCCGAGCGCAACCGGCAGCACCTGGCCGAGGCGGGGCTTCCGGCGACGCTGATCCCGGTTTCGGCGGCGCTGCGGCTGCGCGCGGCCGCCGCCGACGACCGTGGGCTCAACGCCGAGTCGGGCTTCCCCGCGTTGATCGCCCGCCTGCAAGGTGACCTGGCCGGCAAGGCCGATCACCTGGCCCGGGCGGCGGTGCAGACGGTGGCCCGGACGGTGGTGGAGCAGTTGGCCGCGCCGCTGCGCGCCGAGTTGGCGACCCAGGAGGCCGAGGAGCAGTCCGGGCCGATCTCCCGTCTGCACGCGGCGCAGCGCGAGGTCGACGAGTTGCGCCGGTGCTCCACCCGGTGGCAGAACACGCTGACCGACGAGATCACCGATCTGCTCGCCGACCTTGAGTACGACCTGCGTGACCGGACCAGACAGATCCTGCGCGCGGTGGACGAGGCGTTCGACACCGCGGACCCGTTGGTCGCCTGGGACACCTTCCAGGACTGGCTGGAGCGCAGCCTGGTGGAGGCGGCGGAGGCGAACCACGAGTGGCTGATCCAGCGCTGTGACTGGATCGCCCGGCGGGTTGCCGCCAACTTCGACAGGTACGGCTACGACGTGCTGCCGCCCTGGTCGATGACGATGCCGGACGACATCGGCGAGCGACTGCCCGACCTGCAACGGCCGACGATCGACAGGTTCACCACCGGTCAGAAGCTGTTCACCGGCATGAAGGGCTCGTACGGCGGCATGCTGATGTTCGGTCTGGCGACCACCCTGGCCGGCATGCCGATGATCAATCCGGTTTCGGTCGGCATCGGGGCGCTCTTCGGCGGCAAGAGCATCCGTGACGAGAGCAAGCAGTTGCTCCGTCGGCGGCAGGCGACGGTCAAGACGGCCATCCAGCGGCATGTCGACGATTTCTTCGTCCGGATCATCCGAGACTGCCGCGACGCCGCCCGGCAGGTGCAGCGGATGCTGCGCGACCACTTCACGGGGCTGACCGAGGAGCTGCAGGAGGCCATCGTGCAGTCGTTCCGCAGCGCGAAGCAGGAGGCCGACACCGATGCCTCGGTGCGCGAGCAGCGGCAGCGCGAGATCCGGCTGAAGATGACCAGGTTGGCTGCGGTGTACGAGCAGGCTCAGCAGTTGACCGGTGCCCGTTCCGCCCCGCTGCTGTTGGAGCCGCAGGCATGACTGTGGGAGTGCGCCTGGACGAGGCGGCGTGGGGGTTGCTGCACCAGGCCATCGAGCTGTACCAGGACAATCCCCGGGCCGTCGCCGAGCTTCGGCAACAGGTGGCCAGGTTGGAGCAGCCGTTGCGGATCGCCATCGTCGGTCCGTGGCGATCGGGTAAGTCGACGGTGCTCAACGCGTTGATGGGCGAGGAGGTCGCGCCGGTCGAGCGGGCGGACGGGGCCTTCACCTGGTACGAGGACGGTGCCGCGCCGCGTGCCACCGCCTACCCGGTCGGGCAGCCACCGCAGGAGTTGGCGGTGGTGAAGTCGGCGACCGGGCTGCGGGTGGATCTGGGCTGGGGCGCGGGGGAGGTGCGGGACATCGTCGTGCGGTGGCCGACGCGGGCGCTGCGGCAGATCACCCTGATCGACACTCCGGCGGTCACCGGTGGCGTCGAGCAGGGCCGGGTGCCGGTGTTGGAGCGGGTGTTGCGCGACTCGGACGCGGTGCTGTACCTGACCCGTGACGGTCGCGACAGCGACCTGCGCGTGCTGGAGTCCGCACGGGACAGTGCCGTCGGGCAGTCCGCTCCGGTCAACGTGATCATGGTGCTGTCCCGCGCCGACGAGACCGGTGGCGGCCGGATTGACGGTCTGCTCACTGCCCGCCAGCTCGCTCGCCGGCACTACCGCGACCCGAGGGTGAACGCGCTCAGCGTCAACGTCGTGGCGTGCAGCGGCATGATCGGCCTGGCCGGTCGTCTGCTCGGTGAATCCGACTTCGCCGCGCTCGCGACAGTGGCTCAGGTGCCCCGGGCGGAGCTGGACGCCCACCTCATCTCCGCCGACCGCTTCCTCCGCGGCGAGCTGCCGGTACGGCTGGACACCGAGGTGCGCGACGCGCTGCTGGGCCGGTTCGGGCTCTTCGGTGTCCGGCTGGCGGCGACGCTGGTGCGCAGCGGGTTCGACAGCCGGGTGAAGCTCTCCGCCGAGTTGATTCGGCGAAGTGGTCTCACCGAGCTGCGTGAGTCGGTGACGCGGTCCTTCATCGATCGCCGCGACGCCCTCAAGGCGCGGTCCGCGCTGGCCGCGGTGGAGGCGCTGCTGCGGGCCGAGCCGACTCGGGGCTCCGCCGAGCTGGTCGGCGCGGTGGAGCAGATCCTCGCCGGCGCGCACGAGTTCCGGGAGCTGCGCCTTCTGGTGGCGCTGCGGAACACCCGGCTGGGGTTCGACGCGGAGCTGGCTGCCGAGGCGCAACGGCTGGTCGGCGGTGACGGGGTGGGCCTCGCGGCTCGGCTCGGTGTCGAGCATGAGGCCGACGTGCGGCAACTCTGGGAGGTCGCGGCCGAGGCGCAGTGGCGGTGGCGGGACCGGGCGGAGGATCCTCTGCTCCCGCTGGCGCAGCGCCGCGGCGCTCAGGTCGTCGTCCGCAGTTGCGAGGGGATGATCGCCGAGCTGGCCGCGGGCGGGCGCTGAGCACCTGCCTGGTCGGCAGCGCGACGCGAGTGAGGGACGGCAGTGGCGGCCGTCCCTTACTCGTGTCGCGCCGGGATCAGCGCGGCTCGTACGTCTGACAGTCCGCGATGTCCTGACCCGGACCCACCCGGATGGACGGCGCGTGGCACTCCAGCTCGGCGTTGTGCTGACAGTCGGACCGCTTGCAGGCACCGACCTGGGCGATGACGCGGTCCAGCCCGCCCTTCGCCGAGGTGTCGATGAACGTGGCGCAGCTGGCGTTCTGCTGCCCGATGGTGATGGCGAACGCGTGGCAGCCGTCGTGGTTGTAGCCGCAGTCGGTGACTGTGCACTCGTGTACCCGCGGCATCTCCAGCATGTCGGTCATGACGATCTCGCTTCCGTCGGTGGCACCGGGTCATCTCCATACCCGGCTCCGACCGGACAATTCCCTATCTTTTGGGATGTTTTGTGTAGGCCAGCCTTGCCTAACCGTCGAGGACGGTGACTCAGGCGCAGGTGTCGGCTCCGGAGCCCCCGACCGTGGATCGTGGCCCGAAAACCGTTATTCGATCTCACTTCACACAGTCGTCCGTGACCTGCGGAGATAACGCTCTCACGGATGCTGGGAGAGTGCTTGACGCGCCCGTGATCCGACCGCAACGATGCATTCACATGTCTCGTCCCACCACCGCCTGGCGTGATCGGCGCACGCCGTCCCCCGCACCGCGAAAGGACCCCACTGTGCGCAGATCCCTGAGATCGTGGCTCGGCCTCGCGCTGAGCGCGATCCTCGTGGCGGGCGGCATCGCCGCCTCGCCACCCACGGCCAGTGCCGCACCCTTCACCGTGCTGGTCTTCAGCAAGACCGCCGGGTTCCGGCACGGATCCATCACCCCGGGCATCGCCGCGATCCAGCAACTCGGTGCGGCAAACGGCTTCACCGTCGAGGCCACCGAGGACGCCGCCCAGTTCACCGACGCCAACCTGGACCGGTTCGCCGCGGTGATCTGGCTCTCCACCACCGGTGACGTTCTCAACGCCGCCCAGCAGGCCGCGTTCGAGCGCTACATCACCGGCGGCGGTGGGTACGTCGGCGTGCACTCCGCCTCCGACACCGAGTACGACTGGCCCTGGTACGGGGGACTGGTCGGGGCGTACTTCGCCTCGCACCCGGCCGAGCAGAACGTCACGGTCAAGGTCGCCGACCAGGTACACCCGTCCACAGCGGGGCTGCCGCAGCGGTGGAGCCGGTTCGACGAGTTGTACAACTACCGGACCAACCCCCGGGGCAACGCGCACGTGCTGGCCACCCTGGACGAGACCACCTACACCGGCGGCAGCATGGGTGCCGACCACCCGATCTCCTGGTGCCAGAACTACTCCGGCGGCCGAGCCTGGTACACCGGCCTCGGCCACACCGACGCGTCGTACACCGAGGCGAACTTCCGTCAGCACCTGCTCGGCGGCATCCGGACGGCCGCCGGCGCGGTCGACGCCGACTGTGGCCCCACCGTCACCAGCAGCTTCCAGCAGGTGGAGCTGGCCAAGGGCGCGGCCGAGACCGGCGAGCCGATGAGCCTCACCGTCCTGCCGGACCGGGGCGTGCTGCACACCTCCCGCAACGGCGTGATCCGGCACACCGACGCCGCCGGCAACACCAAGATCGCCGCCACCCTGCCGGTCTACACCGGCGACGAGGAGGGTTTGCAGGGCATCAAGGTCGACCCGAACTTCGCCACCAACCGTTGGGTGTACGCGTACTTCGCCCCACCACTGAGCACCCCCGGCGGCGGTGCGCCGGCCACCGGAACCCCGGCCGAGTTCGCCGTCTGGGAGGGTGTCAACCGGTTGGCCCGGTTCACCGTCAATGCGGACAACACCATCAACCTGGCCAGCGAGACGTTGATCCTCAACGTGCCGACCAGCCGGGGCATGTGCTGCCACGTCGGCGGCGACATGGACTTCGACGCGGCCGGCAACCTCTACCTGTCCACAGGTGACGACACCAACCCGTTCGACTCGGCCGGCTTCACCCCGATCGACGAGCGGGCGGGCCGTAACCCGGCGTTCGACGCGCAGCGCACCTCGGCGAACAGCAACGACCTGCGCGGTAAGGTCCTCCGGATCAAGCCGAGCGCGGCCGGTGGCTACACCATCCCGGCCGGCAACATGTTCGCCCCGGGCACCGCGCGGACCCGCCCGGAGGTCTACGCGATGGGCTTCCGCAATCCGTTCCGGATGAGCGTGGACAAGGCCACCGGCATCGTCTACCTCGGTGACTACGGCCCCGACGCGGGCACCGCCGACCCGAACCGGGGGCCGGCGGGCAACGTCGAGTTCGCCCGGATCGACAGGCCGGGCTTCTACGGCTGGCCGTACTGCACCGCCCGCAACGACGCCTACAACGACTACACCTTCCCGTCCGGCCCGTCCGGGGCGAAGTTCAACTGCGCCGGTGGGCCGGTGAACAACTCACCAAACAACACCGGCATCACCCAGCTGCCGCCGGCCGTTCCGGCCTGGTTGCCGTACGGTGGCTCCGGCTCGCCGCCGGAGTTCACCGGCGGTGGCCTCTCGCCGATGGGCGGCCCGGTCTACCGGTACGACCGCAACAACACCTCGCCCGTGGCGTTCCCCGAGTACTACGACGGGACCTACTTCGCCGGTGAGTTCGGTCGCCGCTGGATCAAGAACATCAAGCTCGACGCGTCCGGCCAACCGCTGAAGATCAACCCGTTCCCGTGGACCGGCACCCAGGTCATGGACATGGAGTTCGGCCCGGACGGCGCGCTCTACGTGCTGGACTACGGCACCGGCTGGTTCAACGGCGACGCCAACTCGGCGCTCTACCGCATCGAGTACGCCCGCGAGGGCAGAGCACCCGTCGCCAGGG
>NZ_JBEYSL010000291.1:0-8548 GCF_040642735.1 Micromonospora sp. NPDC047753
CCACCACCGCATCCGGTGCGCCGTCGGCCAACTCGTCGAGGCGGTCCTGAGCGGCCTTGCTGGCCTGCTGCTGCACGGCGGCCGCGGAGAGCGCGTCCTGCACCGCGTCGTCCGGTGGCAGCTTCAACCGGCGGGCGACCAGCGGCAGGGTGGCGCCCTGGCCGACCAGGGTGAAAACGATCACGGCGAAGGCCAGCCAGATCAACAACGCCCTGGGGTACGGCTTGTCGTCGGCCAGGGTCAGCGGCAGGGCCAGCGCGGCGGCCAGGGTCACCACGCCCCGCATGCCGGCCCAGCCGATGATGATCGGGAACTTCGGTGACGGCCGGGCGTCACGGCGGCGCACCCGGGGGACCAACCGGGCCAGGTACGTGGCCGGGAAGAGCCAGACGAACCGGGTCAGGAAGACGGTGGCGAGCACCGCGAAGGTGATCAGGATGAGCGAGCCGATCGGCTCGTCGAGGTCGTGCAACACCTCCCGCAGTTGCAGCCCGACCAGGAGGAAGACCAGGCCCTCCAGCAGGAAACGGACCAGCCGCCAGAACGCGCCGATCTGCAACCGGGACGCCGCCGACAGCAGCTGGGGCAGCTTGTGCCCGAGCACCAGGCCGGTGACGACCACGGCGACCACACCGGAGGCGTGCAGGTGTTCGGCGGTGAACACCACAGCGAACGGGATGATCAACGACAGCGCGTTGTCCAGCAGCGGGTCGGTGATCCGCCGATGCAGGAAGCCGAACACCAGTGCCCCGAGCGCCCCGATCAGGATGCCGCCGCCGGTGGACCGCAGCACCTCGATGGCGATCTTGTCGGCGCCGACGGCCGAGCCGACGGTGGCCATCGTCGCGACCCGCAGCAGCACGAGCGCTGTCGCGTCGTTGACCAGGCTCTCGCCCTCCAGAATGGTGACGACCCGGCGGGGCAGCCCGACCCGACGGGCGACGGCCGTGGCGGCCACGGCGTCCGGTGGGGCGACCACCGCGCCGAGGGCGAGGCAGATCGCGAGCGGCAGCTGCGGCAACAGCAGGTGCAGCACCAACCCGACCACGAACGCGGTGAACAACACCAGGCCGACCGCGAGCAGCAGGATCGGCCGGATGTTGTTCTTGAACGCCGGCACCGAGGTCTCCAGCGCGGCCACGTAGAGCAGCGGCGGCAGGATGCCGACCAGCACCAACTCCGGCTCGAGGTGCACCTGCGGGAAGCCCGGCACGAACGAGAGCGCCAGGCCGAGGACGACCAGCACGATCGGCGCGAGCAGGCCGAGCCGGCGGGCCAACGCGGCGCCCAGGGTGGCGATCGCCAGGAAGACGACGACCGGAAACAGGCTTTCCATGGGGTACGAGCCTAGGGGTACCCCGGTTCCGGCCTCGATCAGCCGCCCGGGCGCAACTTCGGCAGCACCTCCGCGCCGAACGCGTCGATGAAGCCGCGCTGCTCCTGCCCGACGTGGTGCAGGGCGATCTGGTCGAAGCCGAGCTGCGCGTACTCCTCCAGCCAGCCGACGTGCCGACCCAGGTCGGCCGACACGTTCACCACCTCGGCGACCCGCTGCGCCGGCACGTCGGCGGAGACCACGTCGAAGTGTTCGACGGTCTCCAGGTCCCAGCAGACCGGCGGGGCGAAGACGTTGCTGCGCCACTGGTCGTACGCGAGCGCCTCGGCCTGGGCCTGCTCGGGCGCCCAGGAGACGTGCACCTGGAGGTGGAGCGGCCCCCGCCCACCCGCGTCCCGGTACGCGTCGATCATCTCGCGCAGGTGCTCCACCGGGGCGTTCACGGTGATCAGCCCGTCCGCCCATTCGGCGCACCAGCGCGCGGTGGCCACGCTGACGGCGGCGCCGACCAGCGCGGGCGGCTGCTCGGGGCGGGTCCACAGCTTGGCGCGGTCCACCCGGACCAGGCCGTCGTGGCTGACCTCCTCGCCGGCCAGCAGGGCCCGGATCACGTCGACGCACTCCCGCAGCCGGGCGGCGCGCACGTCCTTGCGGGGCCACGGGTCACCGGTGATGTGCTCGTTGCTGGCCTCGCCGGTGCCCAGGGCCGCCCAGAACCGGCCCGGGTACATAGCGCCGAGGGTGCCGATGGCCTGCGCGATGATCGCCGGGTGGTACCGCTGGCCGGGCGCGTTGACCACGCCGAACGGCATGCCGGTGGCCTGCAACGCCGAGCCCAGCCAGGACCAGGCGAAGCCGGACTCGCCCTGCCGGGCGCTCCACGGGGAGAAGTGGTCGGAGCACATGGCGGCGTCGAAGCCCGCCCGCTCGGCGTGCATCACCGCCTCCAACAGGGCGCGTGGACCGATCTGCTCATGCGAGGCGTGAAAGCCGAACGACGTCATGGGCACACCTCCTACCCACGTCCGCGTCGCCTGATGCGTGCCCTATTCCGCGTGTGCCCCCGCGCCGGCCGAGGCGGCGCCCTCGCCCACCCAGACCGTCTTGGTGTTGCAGAACTCCCGCATGCCCAGCGCCGACAGCTCCCGCCCGTACCCGGAGTTCTTCACACCGCCGAACGGCAACTCGGGGTACGAGGTGGTCATCCCGTTGATGAAGACGTTGCCGGCGTCCAGGTCGGTGGCGAAGCGCTCCTGCTCGGCCGGGTCCCGGGTCCAGGCGTTCGAGCCGAGTCCGAAGCTGGTGCCGTTGGCGACCTCGATCGCCTCCTCGTACGAGGAGACCCGGAACAGGCCGGCGACCGGGCCGAAGACCTCCTCGGACCACATCCGCATCTGCGGGGTGAGGTCGGTGACCACTGTCGGCGGGTAGAACCAGCCGTCGCCGTTCGGCCGCTCGCCGCCGCAGAGCACCGTCGCCCCGTTGTCGACCGCGTCGCTGACCTGGGCGTGCACCTCGTCGCGGCCACGCTCGCTGGCCAGCGGCCCGACGTCGGTGTTCGGGTCCATCGGGTCGCCGACGCGCAGCGCGGCCATGTTGGCGGCGAACTTCTCGGCGAAGGCGTCGAACACGTCGGTGTGCACGATGAACCGCTTCGCGGCGATGCAGGACTGGCCGTTGTTCTGGCAGCGGGCTGTGGTGGCGACCTCGGCGGCCCGGTCCACGTCGGCCGAGGGCATCACCACGAAGGGGTCGCTGCCGCCGAGTTCGAGGACGGTCTTCTTCAGCTCCCGTCCGGCGATCTGCGCGATGGACCGGCCGGCGGGCTCGCTGCCGGTGAGCGTCGCGGCGCGTACCCGCGGGTCGCTGAGGATGTGGTCGACGGCCTCCGAGTCGACCAGCACTGTGGTGAAGGCTCCCTCGGGAAAGCCTGCTCGCCGGAACACGTCCTCCAGCAGCAGCGCGGTCTGCGGCACGTTCGAGGCGTGCTTGAGCAGGCCGGTGTTGCCGGCCATCAGCGCCGGGGCGGCGAAGCGCATCACCTGCCAGAGCGGGAAGTTCCACGGCATCACCGCGAGCACCACGCCGATCGGCTGGTAGCGGATGAACGCCCGGGTGGCCTTCACGGCGTCGGCGTCGGCGGGCTCGTCGGCGAGGAACGCGGGGGCCTTGTCGGCGTAGAAGCGGGCGGCGGTGGCGCACTTGGTCACCTCGGCCTGCGCCGCGACGTACGTCTTGCCCATCTCCGTGGTCATGATCCGGGCGATCTCGTCGCGCTCGGCGTCCAGCAGGTCGGCTGCGGCGTTCATCCACTGGGCGCGCTGGTCGACTGTCGTCGCCCGCAGCTGGTGGAACGCGAGGTCGGTGCGCTCGATGGCGTCGTCGAGTTGCTCGGTGGACATCGCCTCGTAGGTCTTGAGCACCTGTCCGGTGGCGGGGTTGGTGGTGGCGATGTGGGGCATTCCGTCCTCCTGTGTCACTCGAACAACGAGTGTCGTACGCCCGGCTCCTCGCGGCGGCGGGCGGCGCGGCGGCGCTGGATCACGACCAGGTCGACCACGGCGACCACGGCGAAGATCGCGCAGAGTACGCCGAGCCAGGCGATGCCGGCCCAGAACGCCAGCACCGCGAAGAGCACCATGATCACCAACCCGAAGCTGGCGAGCGTGAGCCGAAGGTTCAACGCGCTGTTCGCATGGCCGACCGTGCCACGGGCGCGCCGGGGCTGCGATCTCGTCATGCTTACGGAGCTACCCCCGATCGGCCGGATTAACCTGTACCGCGCGCCTGCACACCCGCACCCGCCGGTGTGCTCCGGCACATCCGTTCGCGCCGCGGCCCTCGTCGACCGCAGGATGGGCGTATGTCAATGACCCTCGCCGTGCCGGTGACCGTCTCCATCGCCCGCCGCGTCGATCCCGGCCGGGCCAGCGAGATGGTGGCCTGGATGCGGGCCGGCACGGCGCTGGCCGAGGCGTTCCCCGGGTTTCTCGGCGCCGGCTGGGTGCAGAGCGGGCCCGGTTCGCCGGAGTGGCACATGCTCTACCGCTTCGCCGACGCCGAGACGCTGCGCCGGTGGGAGGAGTCGCCGCAGCGGCACTGGTGGCTCAGCTCGGCGCAGGGCATCGTCGAGCACACCCGGGTGGAGCGGCGTACCGGGATCGAGGGCTGGTTCGACAGGCCGCTGGAGCACTCGGTGGACCCGGTGGAGTTGGCCCCGCCCCCGCCCCCGTCGCCGCCCCGCTGGAAGCAGGCGGTGACCATCTGGCTGGCCTTCTTTCCCCTGAGCCTGACCGCCACCCTGCTGACGAGCCGCTTCCTCGACGCGGTGCCGCTGGCGGCCCGGGTGCTGCTGATGACGCTCTGCCTGACCCCGCTGATGACCTATCTGGTGCTGCCTCGGATCACCCGGGCGTTGCACTGGTGGCTGCACGGTCAACGGGCACCGTGGCGGGACGCATAGCACCTCTACGGCTTCCGCGTCGGCACTCTGCCGCATACCCGACAGCAACTTCCCGGTCAACCGCATCCTGCGCATAGAGTTACCGCGCTGTCGCTCTGTGCTGCGGGAACGGGAGACGTCATGCCTCGACGCTGGGTCGCCGCACTGGCCTGTCTCGCGGCGCTGGTCGCACTGGCCTGCGAGGGCGGCAATTCCGCGGAGCCCCGCCCCACTACGAGCGGCAGGCCGTCGACCGGGCCCGGCGGCATCGCCGCTCTCGGCGACTCGATCAGCACCGGCTTCGCCTCCTGCCTGGTGCTCACCTCCTGCGAGCGCAACTCCTGGTCGACCGGGGACGGGCTGCGGGTGCAGAGCCACTACCGGCGGCTGCTCGAACAGAATTCGGCGATCCGCGACCGGACGTACAACCATGCCCGTCCCGGCGCCCGCGCGGACGCCCTCGTCGGTCAGGCCCAGGCAGCGGTACGCGACCGCGCCGACTACGTCACAGTGCTGATCGGCGCCAACGACGTCTGTCGGGGTGGGGTGGACGCGATGACACCGGTGGCGCAGTTCCGGGCCGACGTCGACAAAGGGCTGCAGGTCCTGCGGACCGGCCGGCCCAAGGCCCGGGTGCTGGTGGTGAGCATCCCCGACCTGTACCGGCTCTGGGAGGTCGGGCACGACGACGAACGGGCCACCCGCGCGTGGCGGCGGGGCATCTGCCCGGCCCTGCTCGCCGAGGCGACCTCGACCGCACCCGCCGACCGGGCGCGCCGGGCCGCCGTCCGGGAGCGGATCGACGCCTACAACGCCGAGTTGAAGGCGGCCTGCCGGGCGTACGGATCACGGTGCCGGCACGACGGCGGCGCGTTGCACAAGGTCCGGTTCACCCTGGACCTGCTCAACCCGCTGGACTGGTTCCACCCCAACGCCACCGGCCAGGGCCGCATCGCCGAGGTGACCTGGCGCTCCTCCGGCCTGGCCAGCTGACGGCCCGGACGGGCCGTCAGGGTTGGCGCGGCTCCGGGACGCCGTTGCCGCGGGAGCCGTAGAGCGCCCGGGACCGCTGGGCGAGATCCTTTGTGGCCGACGAATTGGCCCAGGTGCCGAGCACGATTGCCGCACCGGGCACGATCTTGGCGACCATCCGTTTCGCGGCCCGGACGCCGGCCATCTGGGCCAGCCGGACGCCGAGTTGCAACATGACCCGACCCAGCGGACGCTGGCCGCCCAGGCCGAAGAGCGCGTCGGCGCGTTCCCGCCCGGCGGCCACGCCGAGCGCCAGCCTGGCGCTCTCGGCGACCTTGTGCACCCGCTGGAGCACCAACAGGTCGGTGGCCCGGTCGCTGTGCAGGGGGTCGACGCCGTACGCGGCGGCGATGTGCAGGGCCATCCGCGCCTGGGTCCAGGCCAGCACGCCCACGTCGATCACCGCGCCGGGGAGCCCGGCCGCGCCGGAGACCGCGCCGGACAGTCGGGCCAGGTTGACGAACTTGCGGGCCGCCTGGTCGGCCAGGGCGTCGGCGGAAACGCCGGGCTGCTCGGCACGGGCCCGGGCTGCCCACTGCGCGGCTTCCGGCCCCAGGCGCCGCACCGCCTCCAGGGAAAGGTGCTCCGGCGCGTACTGCGGGTCGTCACGCATCCGGTCCCAGAGCCGGGCCGGCGGACCCTCGGGGGCGTCCACCGGCCCGGCCGGCAGGTCGACGGACGGCTGCGGAGTAGGGACGGCGGGCTGACCGCCGACGGGTGGGGTGTCGGTCACCAGGTCTCCCCAGGGGTGGAAACGGTGGACAGGGCGGCCGATGGAACGGTCAGCGGCGGCGGTTGGACAGCCGGGCCGCCAACCCCTTCAGCTTCTGCTGGTTGCCCGGCTTGGCCATCTCCCGACGACCTCGCTCCACCAACTGCTGCCCCTTCGGCGATCTCAGGAACGTGGTGATCCGCTGCATCAGTGACATGGCGTCCTCCTGTCGATGGTCCCGTAGTCATGTGTACCCCGAACCTGCAACACATGTACCCGGGATCCGACAGCCTCAACCCTGACCGTCCATAGTGGGCGGTAGGTTACCGCCCCGCCGGCACGATGGCGTCAACGACCCGGGTGGCCCGCCACTCGTGCTGCTGATAGTGCTCGGGGTACGCGGAGACCTGCACCGCCTGGGCGGCGTCGGTGAGCCGCATCCGCTGCCAGCCGGGCACCTGCTCCAGCGCGCTGAGGAACTGCCGGGTGGCGAACTCGGGGTCCATCAGCCGCCCCACCGGGCCCCAGCCGCTGCTGGAACGCTGCTGGAACAACCCGACCGAGTCGTGGTCCCAGCCGACGCCCTGGTGCGGATAGTCCTGCGACTCGGGCAGCACGCCACTGGCCACGTTGTAGAGGTTGCTCTCCTGCATGGCGGTGGCCACCGCGATCACCAGACCCCGGCGCGGCACCCCCATCTTGCGGCCGGTACTGACGATCGCCTCGGCGTTCTCCATCTGGTCCTCGTCCAGCCCGGCGACGGGCGCCGGGTCGGTCGGGCGAGCCGGGGCGACCTTGCGGGCCGGCGCGCTGGTGTCCGGATCGGCGGGGCTCGCCGCGGCGGACTGGGCGGCGGCGGAGGCGCTCGGGGCGACCGTGCGGTCGAGGGAACGGGAGGCGCGCTGCTGCTCGGCGCGCTGCGCCAGCTCGGAGCTGGAGAGCGATCCACTCCGGGTCGCCGCGTCGGCGTCCTCGTTACGAACCTGGACGACGGCGGTCAGACCGAGGCAGCACACCACACCGGTGGCCAGCGCCAGCTGTGCCCGGCGTCGACCGGTCAGGTCCCGGGCGTACGCCCGGAGCCGGGTCGCGGCGGTTGTCCGTTCGGTTGAGGTGCCATCCTCCGTATCGGTAGTGGGGCTGCTCGGGGCGTACGGGTCGTCGAGGGTGCCGTCGTCACGCATCAACCGAGGCTAGGCAGGTGGAAACCCCGATCACGCACGGTGATCACGTGGCGCTCGACACAGATCGGAGCCGTACTGGTGGACGACGCGGGCGGGGTGACCCGCCCGGGGAACGGACCTCGCGTACCGGATGAAGCTGGCGCCGCACGCGGACCGGCACGGGCCAGGACGGGAGCGAACATTCCACCCCTGAGCCCGACATGATCGACAAACTCGGCCTTTGGGCCGAACCGCCCCTCGGCCGATCGGCCACGAGGCTCGGCCCGGTGGCGTAAACAGACGATTGGTCCGGTCACGCCCACCACCCGGCCAACGGATCGCCCGACGAAGGAATGCGCCAGGATGGCGGGTACGTTGCCCGAACGGGTGCCCTCCATCGCGACGGCACTCCGCAAGCACATTTCAGGGAGGTCCGCACCGGTGCTCGACCCACACGAGCTCTACCAGCTCACCGACGATCTGCCCGACCTCGGGCAGCCGGTCCTCATCCAGGCCCTCACCGGGTTCGTGGACGCCGGAAACGCCAGCCGACTGGCGCGTGAGCAGCTGCTCACCTCGCTGGAGGGTCGGCCGATCGCCACGTTCGACGTCGATCAGCTCTTCGACTACCGGTCGCGACGACCGGTGATGACCTTCGTCGAGGACCACTGGGAGAGCGTCGACGCGCCCAAGCTGGAGCTGCACCTGCTGCAGGACGACGACGAGACCCCGTTCCTGCTGCTCACCGGCCCGGAACCAGACCTCCAGTGGGAGCGTTTCGTGGCCGCCGTGGCCGGGCTCGCCGCCCGGCTGGACGTCCGGCTCACAGTGGGGCTCAACTCGATCCCGATGGCGGTCCCGCA
>NZ_JBEYSL010000292.1:0-8542 GCF_040642735.1 Micromonospora sp. NPDC047753
AAGGGACTTCAGCGCGCGGACGGGTCGTTCCCCAGCCTCATCCCGGCGGGGGACGCCGACCGGGACGTCGACAGCACCGCGATGGCCGCGATGGCCGGCACCTCCACCACCGCGCTGAGCGGCACCACGGACACGCCAAGCCGAGTGGCGGTCAGCCAACCGGCGGAGAGCGCCTCGCCCGCGCGCAGCCAACTGTCCCGCTCGTCCTCGTCGCCGTGCAGCATCGCGTACACCGCCATCCGATCGTGGCCTGGGCCCACCGGCAGGCTGCCGGGACGGCCGAAGTCGCGGCCCGGCACGGTGGTCTGCGCAGGCTGCTCGGGCAGCACCTCGGCGGGCAGGCCGGTGCCCTCGCCGGCCCGGCTGGTCCAGTACGCCAGCTCGGCGCGCAGCTCCGGATCCTCGGCCTCGACCGTGTCGGCGTGCCCCGCGGTGGCGGCCAGCTCCAACATCTCGTCGCGGTCGAGGATCTGCAAACGACACCCCTCGGCGGTGACCGCCCGGGTGATCTCCTCGATCGCGGTGGGCGGCACCGGCTCGTCGCTGACCGGCCGCCGGTCGGTGTGCCGGACCTGCATGCACTGCACCATGCGCATGGCGTCCGGGTCGGCCGTGGTGTGGCTGAGGTCGGTCAGCCGAGCCAGTAGCTCGCTGTCGGCCGGGTCGGGCAGCCGTTGCACCACGGCGCGCCACCCCTCGGCGGCCAGCGCCAGTCGGGCGTGGTGCAGGGCGGTGCCGCAGCTGATCGCGAGCAGTCGCCCCTCGGGGTCGGCGGCGGCGAGCTGTCGGTCGGCGACGGAGCGCAGCTCCAACGCGTCGGGCAGCACCCGCCAGCGCCACGGCTGGCTGTTGTGCACCGAGGGGGCGTGGCCGGCGGTGGCGGCGGCCTCCGCCAGCGCGGTGGTCAGCTGACTTTCCTGACTCATGGTCACGACCTTTCCGTCTCTGCTCATCGTGCCGTACGGCGCGTCGCCGTGTCTGGGGTTGCCGCCTCATCCTGTGCCATCCGGTGGTGTGCCCGCAGGGGCCACAGGTCCCGACCACGCCGAGCCGTTACGCCCGCCTTACCAGGCCCGGCACACCGCCACGACGTGCGGACACCGGGCGAAACGCCCGGTGTCCGGCCGCTGGCCGCCCACCGGCTGCGACGATGCGCAGGTGGGGGCCGAGCCAAACGAGTGCGTACCGGAGCAGCCGGTCCGCGGACGGGTCCGGCGGTGGTGGGCGTGGGTGCCGCTGGTTGGGCTCACCGCCGCAGTGCTGGCGGGTGCGGTGCTGCGCATCGCCGGCCGGGCCGGCGCAGCCGACCTGATCTGGGCGGCCGTCACGGTGGCCGCGCTGCTACCGGCCGCATGGTCGATGCTGCGCTCGTTGTGGCACCGGCACTTCGGCGTGGACGTGATCGCCGTGCTGGCGCTGGCCGGTGCGCTCGGCGTCGGGGAGTACCTGGCCGGGGCGGTCATCGCCGTGATGCTGGCGACCGGGCGGTCGTTGGAGGCGTACGCGCAGCGCCGGGCCACCCGCGACCTGCGGGCCCTCCTGGAGCGCGCTCCGCGTACCGCACGTCGGCGTGGGCCCGGAGGCGCTATCGAGGTGGTGCCGCTGGACCAGGTGGCGGTGGCGGACCGGTTGCTGGTCGGCCCGGGGGACGTGGTGCCGGTCGACGGGACCGTCGGCGAGGCGGCCACGCTGGACGAGTCGGTGGTGACCGGAGAGTCGCGGCTGGTTCAGCGGGCCGCCGGGGAGGCGGTGCCCAGCGGTGTGGTCAACGCCGGCGCGGGGTTCGGCATGCGCGCGACAAGGAACGCTGCGCAGAGCACATACGCCGGGATCGTCCGGTTGGCCCAGGAGGCGACCGCCCGCAAGGCCCCGATGGTGCGGCTGGCCGACCGGTACGCCGCCGCTTTCGTGCCGTTCACGCTGGTCCTGGCCGGGCTGGGCTGGCTGCTCTCCGGCGACGTGGTCCGGGCGGTGGCGGTGCTGGTGGTGGCCACCCCCTGCCCGCTGCTGCTGGCCACCCCGATCGCGATCGTGTCCGGCCTGTCCCGGGTGGCCCGGCGCGGGGTCCTGGTCCGCGACGGTGGCGCGCTGGAGCTGCTCGGCCGGGCTCGGACACTGCTGGTGGACAAGACCGGCACGCTGACCGCCGGCCGCCCGCGCGCCGCCGAGACGGTCGTCGCCCCGGCTGGTGATCGTGACGAGGTGTTGCGCCTCGCGGCCTCGGTGGAGCAGTTGTCTCCGCACGTGCTGGCCACCGCGCTGGTCCGGCAGGCTCGCGATCGGGGGTTGACACTGACCGAGCCGACTGGCGTCACCGAGGAGCCGGGACGGGGGGTCACCGGCCGGGTCGACGGCCGACTGGTCCGGGTCGGTCAGGTCACCGGGAAGCTGCCCGAGTGGGCGGACCGGGCGCGGGCCCGCACCGAGCTGGCCGGTTGGTCTGCGGTGTGGGTCAGCGACGAGGGTGGAGTGCTCGGCGCGATCCTGCTGGAGGATCCGGTTCGCCCCGACGCCCGCCGCACCGTACGCCGCCTGCGTGCGGCGGGGCTGCGGCGGATCCTGCTGGTCACGGGCGACCAACCGGCCACCGCAGCGCAGGTCGCGGCGATGGTGGGGGTGGACGACGTGCTTGCCCGCTGCACGCCGCAGGAGAAGGTGGCCCGGGTCCGGGCGGAGGCCGACCGGGCGGTCACCGTGATGGTCGGCGACGGGGTCAACGACGCTCCTGCACTGGCTGAGGCGCACGTGGGCGTGGCGATGGGCGCGACCGGCGCGAGCGCCTCGGCGGACGTGGCGGACGCGGTGCTCACCGTGGACCGGCTGGACCGGCTCGCCGACGCGGTGGAGATCGCCCGGTACGCCCGGCGGATCGCGGTGCAGAGCGCCACCGTCGGGATGGGGTTGGCCGTGCTGGCGATGCTCGTGGCGGCGGCCGGTCGGCTGCCCCCGGTCGTTGGCGCGTTCCTTCAGGAGGGCATCGACGTGCTGGTGATCCTCAACGCGCTGCGGGCACTGGGAGGTGGGCTGCGCCGGCGCGACGTCCCGCCGCGCACCCGGGAGTTGCTCGCCCACTACGCGGCGGAACATCAGGCGGTCCGCGACGTGCTGGCCGGGTTGCGGGACACCGCCGACCTGGTCGCCACCGACCCGGCCTCGCCGAGGTGCCTGCCGGCGGTACGCGAGACGTACCGCCGGTTGACCGAACGCGTGCTGCCGCACGTGACTGCCGAGGAGCGACAGCTCTACCCCGCGCTGGCCGCCCCGCTGGGCAGCGAGGAGGCGACGTCGACGATGAGTCGGGCACACGTGGAGATCCGCCGTCAGGTGGACCTGCTCGGCGCCCAACTCGCCCAGACCGCCGACGGCCGGCCGCGCCCCGACCAGGTTCCCGACCTGCTGGCCACCCTCTACGGGTTGGACGCGGTGCTGCGCCTGCACCTGGCTCAGGAAGAGGAAGAGTTCTTCTCCCTCGACCCGTCCGACCCGACGACCGCGCGGCGGTGACCCCGGGTCAGGTCGCGCATCCCGGTGCGGCCCCGCCCGGCGGATGTCAGCGTTCGCGGACCACCGCGACCGGGCAGTGGGCGTGCTGGATGAGCTGCTGGCTGACCGAGCCGAGCAGCATTCCGGCCAGCCCGCCCCGGCCGCGGCTGCCGACCACCACCAGCCGCGCGTCCCGGCTCGCCTCGATCAGCATGGCCGCCGGGCTGGTCGGGACCAGATCGACGGTGATGGTCAGCTCGGCGAACGTCCGCCGCCACGGCTCCAGCGCCTGCTCCACGGCGGCCCGCTCGTCGGGCACCCCGGCCGCCCCGCCTGGGCCGGGCGTCCAGGCGTGCAGGACGCGCAACGGCACCTGACGCTGTGCCGCCCGTTCGGCCGCGAAGCCGAGCGCCACCAGCGACGGTTCCGAGCCGTCCACGCCGACCGCCACCGGGCCGGCCAGGGCTTTGTCGGCCCCGTCCCGGACCACCACGACCGGGCAGTGGGCGTGCGCGGCGACCGAGACCGCCGTCGACCCGGCCAGCAGGCCACCGAATCCGCCGTGACCCCGGCTGCCGAGCACCAGCATCCCGGCCTCCGCCGAGCGTTCCTGCAACACCAGCGCGGGCGGCCCGTCGTACACCTCGCCGGTGATGGTCAGCCCGGGGTTCGCCGCTGTGGCGTCCGCCGCGGCCTTGCGCACCAGGTCGTCGACCTGCCGGCGGGCGGTGTCGTCCGGCCACACGCCGGGGGCCACGCCCGGGCCGACCCAACTGGCCACCGTCAGCCATTCGAAGACGTACGCCAGCCGCACCGGCTGGCCGCTGTGCCGTGCCTCGTCGATGGCCCAGTTCAGGGCGATCGAGGCGTCGGTGGAGCCGTCGTAGCCGACCAGGATCTCCGCGTTGCGCACGTCGTCCTCCTTCAGGGGGTGGTCGGGTCGGTGTCGCGGACCCAGCGCCATTCGGCGACCTGGGGGTCGTCCTCGCCGTACTGGCGGGTGTAGTCGCGGGCCGCCTGCCGGGCGTCGACCATCCGTTGGCGCAGGTGCGCGGCGCTGGCGGCCAGCCCGGGCACCCGGTCGATGACGTCGATGACCAGGTGGAAGCGGTCCAGGTCGTTGAGCATCACCATGTCGAACGGGGTGGTGGTGGTGCCCTCCTCCTTGTAACCGCGCACGTGCAGGTTCTCGTGGTTCGTGCGGCGGTAGGTGAGTCGGTGGATCAGCCATGGATAACCGTGGTACGCGAAGATGATCGGCCGGTCCTGGGTGAAGATGGTGTCGAACTCGTTGTCGGTCAGACCGTGTGGATGCTCGGTGTCCGGCTGGAGGCGCATCAGGTCGACCACGTTGACCAGGCGCACCTTCAATTTCGGCAGGTGCTGGCGCAGCAGTTCGGCGGCGGCCAACGTCTCCAGGGTGGGCACGTCTCCGCAGCAGGCGAGCACCACGTCCGGTTCGGTGTCGCCGTCGTTGCTGGCCCACTCCCAGATGCCCAGGCCACGCCGGGTGTGCTGGATCGCCTCGGTCATCGTCAACCAGTTCGGGGCGGCCTGCTTACCGGCCACCACCACGTTGATGTAGTGCCGGCTGCGCAGGCAGTGGTCCATCGTGGCGAGCAACGTGTTGGCGTCCGGCGGCAGATAGACCCGCACCACCTCGGCCTTCTTGTTGACGACGTGGTCGATGAAGCCCGGGTCCTGGTGGGAGAAGCCGTTGTGGTCCTGCCGCCAGACGTGGCTGGAGAGCAGGTAGTTCAGCGAGGCGATCGGCTGCCGCCAGGGGATGGCCCGGGTCACCTTCAGCCACTTGGCGTGCTGGTTCAGCATCGAGTCGACGATGTGGATGAACGCCTCGTAGCTGGTGAACACGCCGTGCCGGCCGGTCAGCAGGTAGCCCTCCAGCCAGCCCTGGCACAGGTGCTCGGAGAGCACCTCCATGACCCGCCCGTCGGGGGAGAGGTGGTCGTCGCCGGGCACTGTGGCGGCCACCCAGGCCCGGTCGGTCACCTCGAACGCCGCACCCAGCCGGTTGGACGCGACCTCGTCCGGGCCGAACAGCCGGAACGTCTCCGGGTTGGCGCTGATGACGTCGCGGATCCACGGGCCGAGCACCCCGGTCGCGCCGGCGATCGGCGTACCCGGTTCGGGAACCTCCACGCCGTAGTCGCGGAAGTCCGGCAGGGTCAGGTCGCGCAGCACCACGCCGCCGTTGGTGACCGGGTTGGCGCTCATCCGCCGGTCACCGCGCGGCGGCAGCGTCAGCAGCTCCTCCACCGGCGCGCCGGTCGCGTCGAACAGCTCCTCCGGCCGGTAGCTGCGCAGCCAGTGCTCCAGCTCGGCCCGGTGCGCAGGGTTGTCGCGTACGCCCGACAGCGGCACCTGGTGGGCGCGGTAGGTGCCCTCCACCTGGGTGCCGTCGACCTCACTCGGGCCGGTCCAGCCCTTCGGCGTCCGCAGAATGATCATCGGCCAGCGGGGGCGTTCGACGACGCCTCCGGAGCGGGCCCTCCGCTGGATCTCGGCGATCTCGCTCAGCACGCGGTCCAGCGTCGCGGCGAGGGTCCGGTGCACGCGGGCGGGTTCGTCACCGGCCACCACGTACGGCTGGTAGCCCGATCCACGCATGAGGTCCAGCAGGTCGGCCTCGGGGATCCGGGACAGCACCGTCGGGTTGGCGATCTTGTAACCGTTTAGGTGCAGGATGGGCAGCACCGCGCCGTCACGGGCCGGGTTGAGGAACACGTCGGAGAGCCAACTGCCGGCCAGCGGCCCGGTCTCCGCCTCGCCGTCGCCGATCACGCAGGCCACCAGCAGGTCCGGGTGGTCGAACGCGGCGCCGTAGGCGTGGCTCAACGCGTACCCCAGCTCGCCGCCCTCGTGGATCGAACCCGGCACGTCCGCCGCGACGTGGCTGGGGATGCCGCCCGGAAAGGAGAACTGGCGGAACAACCGGGACATCCCGGTCTCGTCGCGCGCCACGTCGTGGTAGCGCTCCGACCAGGTGCCCTCCAGCCAGGTGTTGGCCACGATGGCCGGGCCGCCGTGGCCGGGGCCGGTGACCAGCATGGCGTTGAGGTCGCGCGCCACGATCACCCGGTTGAGGTGGGCGTAGATCAGATTGAGGCCGGGGCTGGTGCCCCAGTGCCCGAGCAGTCGGGGCTTGATGTCGTCGGAAGTCAGCGGCTCGCGCAGCAGCGGATTGTCCAGCAGGTAGATCTGCCCGACGGTGAGGTAGTTCGCGGCGCGCCAGTAGGCGTCCAGCCGGCGCAGCTCGTCGTCGGTGAGGGCGTGGTGCACGTCGAGAGCGGTCTCCATCATGCTGCCTCTCGCGGGTAGGAGTGGGGCCTCCAGCGTCCAGCCTGGCCGGTGCGGACGCCCCGGGGTCAGGGCCGTTGGTCCCGCGCCGGGCGGGCATCGGGCCCGGTCAGCGGCGCCTCGGCCAGGCCGCGGACGACGACCACCGGGGCCGGGGAGTGGTAGAGCAGGGACTGGGCGACCGCGCCCAGCATGGCCCGCCCCGGCTCATCGCCGCGGGCGGCGACCAGCGCCACCTGCGCGTTGCGGGAGGTGTCGATCAGCACGTCGGCGGGGTCGCCGCGTACCACGCGACACTCGGTCGGCACGGTGTGGTCCCGCCCGGCGTGCCGGACCAGTGCCTCGGTGAGCTGCTCGGCGACCGCGTCGGTGTCCTCGTCGTACTCGACCACCCGCAGGGCCAGCAGTCGGGCGTCGCGGCGGGCCGCGCACTTGAGGGCCCACTGCAGGGCGAGGTGTGAGCTGGGCGAGCCGTCGACGCCCACCAGCACCGGGCCCTGCGGCGGCGGTTCACGTCGGACCACCAGCAGGGGGCATCCGGCCCGGGCGGCCAACTGCACGGCTGTCGTCTCGGCCGGAACGCACTGACCGCTGCCCGCCATGCCGCTGTCGCCGACGGCCAGCAGGAAGGCGACCTCCGAGCGGCGGATGAGGGTGGGCAGCATGGCGCTCTCGACGATCTCCCCGCGTACGGTCAGCCCTGGCTCGGTCTGGTGGGCGAGTTGGGCGGCGTGGGTGATCAGATCTTCGGCCTGGTCGCGGGGTGCGGCGACGGTGTCCGCGGCGAAGGCCGCGCGCCAGTCGAAGGTGTGCAGCAGGTGCAGTGGCCGGCCGTGTCCGGCGGCCTCCTGCGCGGCCTGTTCGACGACCGGGAGGTCGAGTTCCGACCCGAGGCCGACCAGCACCGCTGCGTCGGCGGGTGCGGCCATCCGATATCACCTCCCGGGCGTCGCGCCCGGCACGACCAAGCTGTCCCTGACCGAGGGTAGTCGGCTGAGCACGGTGGCGGGTCCGATCCGCTGCGGTCGCCGCTCGTCAACCAGGGTTGACAGACCCGCAGTTGTCAACGTATGTTGACGGCATGAGTCAGGCGACAGAACTAGCGGCGGCAGCCGGCAGCACCGACCCCCGGGTCGGGCTGCGCGCCGTCCGCGCGCTACGCCGGCTCCTCGAGCGACTCGAGGTGGTCCAGGTCGACAACGCCCGACGGCAGGGCTGGTCCTGGCAGGAGATCGCCGACACGCTCGAGGTCAGCCGGCAGGCAGTGCACAAGAAGCACGCCGGGCGACCGGCGGTCAACTCATCCTGGGAGGCGTGATGTTCGAACGGTTCACCGACCGGGCACGCGACGTGGTACGACGGGCGCTGAAGGAGGCGCGGGTCGAGGGCCAACGCCCGGTCGGCACCGAGCACCTGCTGCTCGCCCTGCTCGCCGACGACGCCGGGCTGGCCAGCCGGGTGCTCGCCGACGCCGGGGTGCGCGCCGACGACCTGCGCGAACGCGTCCGCCGGCACACAGTCAGCGGCGGCGCCGGCCTCGGCGACGCGGACGCGGCGGCCCTGCGGGAGATCGGCATCGACCTGGCCGCGATCGTGGCCCGCATCGAGCAGTCCTTCGGCCCGGACGCGCTACGGGAGGCGGTGCCGGCGCCGCGTCGCCGCTGGGGGCGTAGGCGCTACCTCGGCGGCCCGTTCTCGCCCCGCTCCAAGAAGGCGCTGGAGCTGTCCCTGCGGGAGGCCC
>NZ_JBEYSL010000293.1:0-8536 GCF_040642735.1 Micromonospora sp. NPDC047753
ACCTCCCCCACCGCCACCTACCTGGCCTTCATGGCCATCGGCCAGTACGACATCGTCACCGACACCACCCCGGGCGGCCAGCACGGTCGGCGCCGACCTCCGGGTGACCGAACGGACCGGTGGGTCTGGGTGGCCGGGCCGCTGTGTCACGGGCGGGAAGGGACGGTGCGGGCCCCTTCCCGCCGTGTGGGTGGTGCGTCGGCCCTCGGCTCAGCCGAGACCGCCCTTGATGGCGCCGATGAGCTCGCCGTTGCTCGTGTCACCGGAGAGCTCCCAGAAGAACGCGCCACCGAGGCCCTGGTTGTTCGCGTACGTCATCTTGCCGTTGATGGTCGACGGGGTGTCGTAGCTCCACCAGTTGTTGCCGCACTTGGCGTACGCGGTGCCGGCGATCGTGCCGGTGGCCGGGCAGGTGTTCTTGAGGACCTTGTAGTCCTCGTTGCCCGCCTCGTAGGTGCCCGCTGCCGCACCGGTGGCGCTGCCGCCCGGGGCGGCCTGGGTGACGCCGGTCCAGCCCCGGCCGTAGAAGCCGATGCCGAGCAGCAGCTTGTTGGCCGGTACGCCCTTGCTCTTGAGCTTCTGGATCGCCGCGTCCGAGTAGAAGCCGGCGGTCGGGATGCCGCTGTACGAGGTGAGCGGGGAGTGCGGTGCCGTCGGACCCTGGGCGGCGAACGCGCCGAAGTAGTCGTACGTCATCGGCATCAGCCAGTTGAGGTTGCCGATGGCGCCGGCGTAGTCGGTGGCGTCGATCTTGCCGCCGTTGGTGCCGTCCGCCGTGATGGCGGCGGTGACCAGGGCGCTGGAGCCGAACTTCGACCGCAACGCGCCGATCACGTTCTTGAACGCGTTCGGGCCGCTGGTGTCACAGGTCAGACCGCAGGCGTTGGGGTACTCCCAGTCGACGTCGATGCCGTCGAAGACGTCCGCCCAGCGCGGGTCCTCGACCAGGTTGTAGCAGCTCTCGGCGAACGCGGCCGGGTTCTGCGCGGCCTGGGTGAAGCCGCTGGACCAGGTCCAGCCACCGAACGACCAGATCACCTTGAGGTGCGGGTTCAACCGCTTGAGCTTGCGCAGCTGGTTGAAGCTGCCCCGCAGCGGCTGGTCCCACGTGTCGGCGACGCCGTCCACGCTGTCCGCCGCGGTGTACGCCTTCTCGTAGTCGGCGTAGCTGTCGCCGATGGAGCAGCGACCACCGGTGGTGTTGCCGAAGGCGTACAGGATGTGGGTCAGCTTGGCGGCGGAGCCGCTGGTCTGGATGTTCTTGACGTGGTAGTTGCGCCCGTAGACGCCCCACTCGGCGAAGTAGCCGACGACCTTCTTGCCGCCGGTGTTCGGCGGCGGAGTGGTCGGCGGCGGAGTGGTGGGTGGAGGCGTGGTGGGGGGCGTCGTGGTCGGCGGGGTGGTGGTCGGGGGCGTGGTGGTCGGCGGGGTCGTTCCGCCGCCGCACGCGGCACCGTTGATGGTGCAGTTCAGCGGTGCCTTGTAGGCGCCGCTGCCGTTGTAGCCCCAGCTGAACGAGGCGCCGGGGGCGATGCCGCCGGCCCAGCTCTTCTTGACCGCGACGTAGTGGTTGCCGCTGCTGGTGACGTCGGCGTCCCACGCGCTGCTGATGGTGGTGCCCGACGGCAGGTCGAACTCGATGCGCCAGGTGGTGACAGTGGCGCTGGAGCCGTTGGTGACTGTCACCCTCGTCTCGTGACCGGTCCCCCAGTCCTGCGCCTTGGTGAAGGTGGTGGTGACCGTGCCGGCGCCGAACGCGGTGGTCACCGGCACCGCTGCGACGGTCACGGCGACCACGGCACCGGCCCAGAGGGCCCGGCGGAGCGATCTTTTCATGCGGCGTCTCCCGAACTGTTAGGAAACTTTCCAAAAGAGATGGTGAGACGGTACTCACGCCGTCATCAGTTCGTCAAGATGCGCATGTTTCGATTTCTCCTGGTGCACGGAGTGCGTACGCTGCGCCCACCCCGGGTCAACGCACGGCCGACGCGTAACCTCGGCCCATGACCGTCTTCGACATCCCGATCGACGCCCTCAACGGCGGCCCCGCCGACCTGGCCCGCCACCGCGGCAAGGCGATGCTGGTCGTCAACGTGGCCTCCCGCTGCGGCCTCACCCCGCAGTACGCCGGCCTCCAGACGCTCGCCGACTCCTACGCCGACCAGGGCCTCGTGGTACTCGGCGTGCCGTGCAACCAGTTCGCCGGGCAGGAGCCGGGCAGCGCCGCCGAGATCAGCGACTTCTGCCAGGTCAACTACGGGGTCACGTTCCCGCTGACCGAGAAGGTCGACGTCAACGGCCCGGACCGACACCCGCTCTACGCCGCGCTCGTGAACACCCCGGACGCCGACGGGCACACCGGCGATGTGCGCTGGAACTTCGAGAAGTTCCTGGTGGCCCCGGACGGCTCGGTCGCCGCCCGCTTCGCCCCCACTGTCGCGCCCGACTCCGACGACCTGCGCGCAGCCATCGAGAAGACCCTTCCCACCCCCTGAGCCGGGCCTCCCGACTCCGGGCCGCTCGTCACCGGAGAGTGGCAGGTCCTCGGAGAGCCGGTTCGCGCGGTCGGCGTGAGCGGTACGTTGGGCGGGCAGGCCCGCAGCGCGACCAGGCTTCCGCCGGGCCGACGACGATCGCGAGCAGTCTGCGCAGCTACCGACAGCGGGTGACCAGAATAACCCACCAGTCTGGTCGGGAATGCGTCGTGGGTGGACGGAGTTGGGAACGAGCATGACAACTGTGGGACTGATCGGCAGTGGCAACATCGGCGGCACCGTGGCACGGCTGGCCGTCGACGCCGGCTACGACGTGGTGCTGAGCAACTCGCGGGGCCCGGAGACCCTCACCGACCTGGTGGAGACCCTGGGCGAGCACGCCAGCGCCGGCACCGCGCAGGACGCCGCGCAGGTGGGCGACCTGGTGGTCGTCAGCGTCCCGCTGAAGGCGTACCGGGCGGTGCCCGTCGAACCGCTGGCCGGCAAGGTCGTCATCGACACCAACAACTACTACCCGCAGCGCGATGGCACCTTCCCGGAGCTGGACTCCGGCGAGACCACCAGCAGCGAACTGCTCCAGCGGCACCTGCCGGACTCCCGAGTGGTCAAGGTCTTCAACAACATCTACTTCAAGGGCCTGGCCGCGCTCTCCCGGCCGACCGACGCGGCCGACCGCAGCGCCCTCGCGATCGCCGGTGACGACGCCGCCGCGAAGGCCGAAGTGACCGCCTTCCTGGACCAGATCGGCTACGACGCGGTGGACGTCGGCCCGCTGGCCGAGGGGTGGCGCTACCAGCCGGACACCCCGGCGTACGGCACGCTCTACTCCGCGAGCCCGACCGACTGGGATCACCCGGCCCCGGGCGACGCCGCGAAGGTACGCGCCGCCGTGTCCGCCGCCACCCGCTGAGCACGGCCAGCCGCCGCCCTGCCCGCGACCGCCTACCTGGGCGGCGTGTGGAGGGCGGCGGCGAGTTCGTCGTCGCGTGGTCCCGGTGGCCCGGCAACGGCCGGCGCGGGGCTTGCGCGGAGTCAGGTCGTGGGGTCGGGCGACGGCTCTTCGGCAACGCCGGCCGCCCGGTGCGCGAGTTCGGTGCGCAAGCGGTCGACGTTCGGCGTGACGGCAACCAACGACAGGTGAACCTCCTGCGAGTTTCGCCCGCGCGCTCGGTTCCACACGCCCACCCGACCCCAGTCCCAGCGGTCCAGCACCGGCCGGGTCCGATCCCGATCAGCGATGTCGACGATCAGGGTCGGGCTGATCCGGCCGCGTACCTCGGCTCGGTGCAGGTCGGCCCAGTCGACCTGCACCGTCCCGCCGGCAGGCACTGTCAGTTCGAGGAAGTCGCGGGTCAGCCGAAGTGGCAGCCCACCCTGGCGTCGTAATTGCACGGGGTAGCGGATCGCCGCCAGCAGAAGTATCGGCCCGTGCGGAAGCGGGTGGTACCAGGCGTTGCCGAACGCGACGCTGAGCAACGCGAAGGCCGGCAGGACCACCAGTCCCGCGCAGGCCACCCGGGCCAGCACCCGCCAGCGGGATCGTCGGAACCAGGTGTCCCCTGCATCGACTTTCGTCACCACTGCTGCTCAGTAGCCACACGTGAGCAGACGCAAACGCCCCACTTCTGCCTCCGGAAGAACGGGTTTCACGGGTGGGCGCCGACTCGTAGCCTCGGCGAATGGGGACGACGAGCACACCGGCGTACGACGCCCACGCGGACTGGTACGAGAGCTTCATCTCCGGCGGCGGCGACTACCTGCGCCGGGTGCACGCGACGGTCGCGGACCTGCTCGGCGCGGGCGAAGGTCCCTGCCTCGACATCTGCTGCGGTACCGGCGCGCACGCTCCGGTACCGACAGGTCTGGGTTGGACGCCGGTGGGCGTGGACCTGTCCGGCGGGCAGTTGCGGCACGCGCGAGGGCGGCTGCCGGTGATCAGGGGTGACGCGGGCGCCCTGCCGGTCGCCGGCGCGTCGCTGCCGGCCGCGACGTGCGTGCTGGCCAGCACCGACCTGCCCGACTATCCGGCCGTGCTGCGCGAGGTCGCCCGGGTGCTGCGTCCCGGCGGACGCTTCGTCCACGTGGGTGTGCACCCGTGTTTCGTGGGCGCGTTCGCCGACTGGAGTCAGCATCCTCGTGTCGTCGTCGACGCGCGGTACGCCGACCGGTCGTACAGCTTCGACAGTTGGAACGTCACCGGCGTGCGGGTACGGGTGGGAGCCTGGCACGTCCCCCTCGCCGACCTGGTGAACGCGACAGTGGACGCCGGCCTTCGGCTGGTCCGGGTCGTCGAAGCGGGACCGGGCGGAGTCCCCGACCTGTTCGGCCTCCTCGCCATCCGCGATCGGTAGCGAGCGACAGCGATAAAACATCGCTGTGGCAACTTGCGTCACAGTCCTGTTCACGGGACCCTGTTCTCTGGGTTGCCGCCCGCTCACCGAACGTGCCCCCGGAGGCGACATGCACACGCTCCGTACCGTGCCCCGCCGGCTGCTGGCCGGCTCCGGCGCGCTCCTGCTCGGCACCGCCCTCGCCACCGCCGCCATTCCGGTTCCGGCGGACGCCACGACCGGCGCGGACACCGTCGGATACGTCCGGCTCGCGCACCTGTCCCCGGACACCCCGGCGGTGGACGTCTACCTTGCCGCGCCGGGCGCGGCGAAGCCGCAGGTCTTCCCCGGGGTCGGTTACGGCGTGGTCTCCGACTATCTCGAACTCGCGCCGGGCCGGTACGCGGTGGCCATGCGCGAGGCCGGCGCGCCCGCCAGCGACCCCCCGGTGCTCACCACCGAGGTCGCGGTGACCAGCGGGGACGCGTTCACGGTGGCTGGTGTCGGGCGGCACGCCGACCTCGGCCTGCGGGTGCTCAACGACGATCTCAGCGCCCCCACCGACGGTCGCGCCAAGGTGCGGGTCGTACAGGCCTCGGTGCGGACCCCGGTGCTCGACGTCGCCGCCGCCAACGGTCCGACGATCGCCGACGGGGTGCAGTTCGCCACCACGACCGACTACCAGCAGGTCGAGCCGGGCAGTTGGCGGCTGAAGCTGACGGGCGCCGGCGGGCCGAGCGCCGACGCCGAGGTTCGGCTCACCGGCGGCGCCGTCTACTCGCTGCTGGTGCTCGACGCGAAACAGGGCGGGCTCACCGCCGAGCTGCGCCGCGACGCCGAGGGCGGCACCGTCGTCCCGGCCGGCGGGGTGGACACCGGCGCCGGTGGCACCGCCGGGGCCGGGCTCGACGCGTACCCCCTGGTGGCCGGCGGTCTGGCCGCGGCGGCCGGCGCGGTGGCCCTGCTGCTCTGGCGTCGGCGGCGGCGCACCACCTGGTGAGCGCCGGGCCGGACCCGTCGATCCGGCGGCACCGTGAGCGCCGGACACCGCTGGCCGCGCTGGTCGCGGCCGGCGCGGCGGTCTGCCTGGCCGCCGGCACCGGGGTCGGGCTGGCCACCACCGGCCCGCCGCCACCGGCGGCGAGCTGGCACCCCGGCTGCAGCGACGACTGCCCGTCGGTGGCCGCCGCGCCCACGCCACACGGTCCACCCACGCGGGTACGCGTACCGCGCATCGACGTCGACTCACCGCTCACAGTGCTCGGTCTGGACCGCGCCGGCGTGCTGATTCCGCCGACCGACTTCCACACCGCTGGCTGGTACGGCGGCGGCCCGGCCCCGGGCGACACCGGTCCGGCCGTCCTCGCCGGGCACCTGGACTCCCGACGCGGCCCGGCGGTCTTCGCCCGGCTCGGCGAGCTACGACCCGGCGACCTGGTGGAGGTGTGGCGCGGCGGGCAGCGGTTGCCGTTCCGGGTGACCGGGTCGCTGCGTACCCGCAAGGACCAGTTTCCGACGGCGGTGGTCTACGGCCCGACGCCCGGGGCGGAGCTGCGCCTGGTCACCTGTGGGGGCGACTTCGACCGGCGGCGGGGCCACTACGTCGACAACGTTGTGGTGTTCGCGGTGACCGATGCCCCCGACCCGGTCCTGCCGACGTCCGCCGCAGGCTGAGTCGCGCAGCCTTGATCCACTCGGGTTCACGGAAGTCGGGGCGTCCGCCGCGCTCGAATAGCGCGATTTCCATGAACCCGAGTGGATCAAGCGGGTGAGGCGCGAGGGGTCAGAGGGGGCGGCGGCCGGCGAAGCCGCACTCTGCCCGGTGGTACCAGCGCACGTCGGAGTCGCCCTCCAGCCAGCACCAGAGCACGGCGCGGCCGGCCCGCTCGCCGGGGAAGTCGAGCAGCACCGGGGCGATGCCCTTGACCTGGATGTCGTGCTGGTGCAGCTCGTCGACGACGGCGTGCAACCGAGCTTCCAGTGCCTTGACCTCAGCCAGACCGCCGAGCGCGCTCATGCCGTGGTCACCCAGGTCGGCGCGCAACTCGGCCAGGTCGGCCCGGACCCGGATCAACTCGTCGACGCGCGGCTGCAGGGTGGCCACCAGGTGCCGGGCCTGGGCAAGTGTGAACACCGGGCCAGTATGCCCGTCGCATCGCTCGGTGGTGCCCCCTGCACACCATTCGGGGATGTCGCGCCTCGTTCCGCTCGGGTATACAGAGTGCTCCTCGTAGAGCAGCCCTACGTTCTCCGGGAATTTCGTTGGCGTTGGAGGCTCACTGGCATGAGCGATCGTTCCCCTCTCACCAGCTCGCCGGCTCTTCGGTTTCTCTTCCGCTACCGAGATCTGGTCGCCGACACGCTGCCCGAACATCGTGTGGTCCTGCAGGAGCGGGGATGGTGCTGGTGGGGCTGGTGGAAGCGGCCCAACGAACCCGGGCGGCTCGAGATATGGCAGGCGCTCGAGCGAGAGACACTCGCTGGGCAACGGGTTCTGATCGGACTGTTCCACTCAGGAACAGGCGCCGTGCATCCGGCGGTCGTCGAGCGGGTCATCGTGCCGCAGGCCGATGAGCTCGGCAGCTTCACTTCCCTTAATCCGCCCAGCTCGGAGCGGGATGGCGTTCCCCCCTACTACCGATCGAGTCGGCACAGTCGGGGCTGGTTGCGGTTGGTGGCCTTGGCCGAGGAGCCGATCGAGTTCTTTGGGAAGTTTTCCTTCGCCTCCGCCCCGCCGTTACCGCATCACCCCAAGAGCCAACTGGAGCGGCTGGTGGGCAAACGGATCCTGGACGCCGACGAGCTACGAGCGATGGACACCACTATCTGGGAAGTACGGCCGGTCCAGCCGTCTGATTCCAGCGAAAGATTCCTCACCGCGTCACAGCGCCAGGACGGCGCGCTCTCCGCAGAGCCGATCGCCTGCCCTGGGCCGTGGCTCCTGCACCTCACCGACCCGCACTACGCAACTGGACACTTCCGGCAGGAGCATCAGTGGCGTCTGGAGACCGAAGACGGGGCGACACGGCCCACAATGGTCGACGCAATCTCCAACGCGCTTGCTCACCACCAGCGGTCCGTGGGAGCGGTCCTCGTCACCGGCGACCTCACCTATATCGCCGCCCCTGAGGAGTTCGACGCGGCACGAGCGGGTCTCTTCAAGCTGACCAACGGCTTGCTCGGACTGGGCATGGAGCATCTCGTGGTCATTCCCGGCAATCACGACATAGCGTGGACGCGGGGTGAGTCTTACGAATACGGTGCGCCCGTCGAGGTGGCACCGGCCGAGGCTACTGCCAGCTATCGAAAGTTCTTCCAAGCACTCTACGGCTACCCGGCCTCGCCTCACCTCTCTATGGCTCGTCGTTTTGTCTTCCCCGGTGGCAATCTCCTCGACATCGCCGCAGTCAACTCCAGCTCGCTGGAACAGGGGCAGTCTTTCCTGGCCGGCATGGGCCGGGTGCAGGAGTCCGCATATCGCGAGGTGGCGAGCGCCCTCACCTGGTCGAGCCCTGGCTCAGCCCTACGAGTGCTCGCGTTGCACCATCATCTCGCGCTGACCGAGGACCTCGAATCGCCGGACGAGTATGCAACCGGCTTCGGGATCGCCATCGATGCGCCCAGGATCCAGCGCATGGGTGCCCGTGATGGTGTACACCTCGTAGTGCACGGCCACAAGCACCGTGCGTTCGTCTGGCGTGCTGAGGCGTA
>NZ_JBEYSL010000294.1:0-8514 GCF_040642735.1 Micromonospora sp. NPDC047753
CCTACTACGTCTTCGGCGCCGGGTACGGCGAGGTCGGCTTCGACGACGACGAGTGGTGGGGCTTCCTCGACGAGCACGGTCTCACCGGCCGCCCACCGCACACGAATCAGCGCGTCCTGGCGTACGCCAGCGGAACGGTCGTGGGCTGACCGTCCCAACTGCCGCTCAGCGTGCCCCCGGTCGAGCCGTCGGCCCCGGCCCCCGGCCGGCGCACGACGACCAGCTCGACGGTGTCGGTGGCGATGAGCGTGCGGTCCTCGTCGACCACCCGTCGCACCGCGCCGACGGCCGGTACCTGGGCGGTGGCGCCGTCGACGACGACCGTCACCGTCGGCTCACGCACCTCGCGCCGACCGTCGACCTCGAAGTACTGCTCCGCCTGACCGCTGCCGGTGAGGATCGCGTGGGCGAGCGCGGCCGCGTAGACCGGGTCGACGCAGCCGTCGTACACCCAGCGCCGGCCGAGCACCGAATGCTCGGTGGTGCCGACCAGCCAGCCGTCCGCACCGTCGAGGGGCGCGGCGCGGTAGGTGAGCGGAACATGGTGGACCGGGCCGTCGGCGGCGCCGACCAGCATCGTCTCGATGCCGACCTCGCCGTCCGGGTCGTCGAAGCGGTAGGCGCCCCGGCTGACCACCTCGACGCCGGTCGGTCCGGCGTACCACTGTCGGGTGGGCAGCCAGGCCGTCAGCAGGTCCAGTTTCGTGGGGTGCAGGGTCGCCCTGTGCAGCAGTGCCATGACGGCAGCCTAGTCAGAGGCCCGCGCAGGGTTGCCCGCCGATCGTGCAGCTCTCCGGCTCCCTGGCGTTCGGCCGGCTGTCGCGGACGTCGAAGCTGATCGTCTGGGATCCCCCGGCCGCCACGGCGGCTCCGGTGAAGGTGAGCACCCGTCGGTCCTGTCGCCAGTTCGCGCCGTCGACGTCGTCGACAGTGGTGCCTTCGGCGAGGGTGACCACCACTGCCCAGTCCGCCACCGGTGCGCCGCCGGGGTTGCCGACCACGATCTCTCCGGTGTAGCCGAACAGTCGGTCGGATTCGGTCTCGTAGCGGGCCGTGACGGGCGCCGGTGGCGGAGGTGGCGCCGCCGACGTGGGCGTCAGCGAGGGCTTCGCCGACGGGGTCCGGCTCGGCCGGGTGGTCGCCGATGCGGTGGCCCGGGAGGGGCGCGCCGAGGGGGTCGCCGTGGAGGCGACCGTGGCCCTGCCGGCCGTCGCGGTCGGCGACGCGGACGCGGTCGCGGTCGGTGCGGGCGCGGCGACCGGCTTCGAGTCGCGCGGCAACGTCACCCATGCCGCCGTCCCCGCCAGCAGCACGGCCCCGGCGACCACGGCGACCAGCGTGCGACGCCGACGGGGGTTGCGGCCGGCCCTGCCGCGTACGCCGATCAGCGGCAGTTCCGCGGTCATCCCACCGTCGGCCCGGCGCAGGTCGACCTGCTGGAAGGCGAGCCAGTCGAGAATGGCCGGCAGTCGTACCGTCAGCGCCTGCCGGAGCTGTTGCTCGCGCGGCTTCTGCTGCTCGACCGACCAACCGCCGTGCGTGGTGACCTCCCGCACCTCCAGCCGGCAGCCCTGAGTCGTGGTCGTGACGTCACAGGTCACCTCGCTGAGCCGACCGGCCTCGTCGCAGGCCAGCACGAAGAGGTCCGGCTCCTGCCGCTCGGTGACCTCGACCTCGACGTCGGCCTGGAAGCCGGGCAGGCCGGCGGTGCGCAGCAGCATGCGGTCCGGTACGCCCTCGACCATCTCGGCCTCGGCGAACCACCGGCCGAGCAACTCCCGATCGGTCAGGGCGCGCCAGACCCGCTCAGCCGGGTGGGACAGCTCGACCTGCGCACCGATCTCGATCACGGCGAGACTCTAACGGGTTGCCCGCCCGGCCTGTCCCGCCCGCCCGAGCCGGTTGCCGACGGCCTGGTCAGCCCCAGCGGCTGGACCGCTCGACCACTGTGGCCAGCGCGGCCCGGGCGTCGGCGCTCACCTCGGCGACCACCTGCGCCGCCGGCACGTCCCGGGCCAGCGGGTGCGCCTGCCCGGCCCACAGGTTGGCCACCGATGCGTCCGCGTCGCGCCGGGCGGCGGCGAGCAGGGGCCGCGTCAGGTGCAGCACCTGGGGGTAACCACGCGGTGCCACCGCGTCGTGCTCGCGCAGGAAGTCGTTGGCCACGCCACGGGCCCGCTTACCGGTGTACGCCCGGGTCAACGCGGTCGGTGCGGCACCGGCCACCGCCGCCCGGTGCATCGGCGAACTGCCCGCCTCCGGGCAGCGCAAAAAGGCCGTGCCGAGTTGCGCGGCGGCAGCGCCGGCGGCCAGCACGGCAGCCACCGAGGGGCCGTCGACGAGGCCACCCGCGGCCACCAGCGGCCGGTCGCAGCGGGCGGCGGCCAGCCGGAGCAGCGGCAGCAACCCGTAGTCGTCGTCGTCCGGCAGGCCGCCGCGATGCCCACCGGCCTCGGTGCCCTGCACCACCACCGCGTCCACACCGAGGTCGGCGGCGGCGGTCGCGGCGTCCGGGCGGGTGACGGTGGCCCACACCTCGGTGCCCCGCTCGCGCAGGGCGGTGACCGCCGTCCGGTCGGGAAGCCCGAACACGAAGGACACGACCGGGACCGGGTCCGCGAGCAGCGCGGCCAGCTTCTCCGGGTACGCGTCGTCGCCGCCCACCGGCTCACCCAGGCTCACGCCGCGTCGCGCGGCCTGCGGGGCGAGCCGTTCGGCGTACGCCCGGACGGCGGCCTCGTCGACGCCGCCGGGGTCGGGCAGGAAGAGGTTCACACCGAACGGCCGATCGGTACGCGAGCGGACCTCGGCGACGTCGGCGAGCAGCCCGCCGGTGTCGATCATCCCGGCGGCGAGGAAGCCCAGCCCACCCGCGGCGGACACGGCGGCCACCAGCGCGGGCGTGGACGGGCCACCAGCCATCGGGGCGGCGATGATCGGGTGGCGCAACGTGGACAGGACGGACATCCCCCCATCCTGCCGCAGCCCCGGCCCGCTCAGCGGCGTGCGGTGTGTCTCCACCACAGCACGCCGCCGAACCCGAGCAGGACCAGCAGTGTCCCCGCGCCGAGGGCCAGCGGCCAGGCCCGCCCACCCCCTGCGCCGGCCTCTCCGGCGGCCGGACGGAGCGCCGTGGGCGACACCGGGTCGACGGACTCCGTGGAGGGCGCGGCGGTGACAGTGGTGGCAGTGGCCGGGTAGCGCAGGATCGTCGAGCGGGTGCCGGCTGGCTGACCGGCGGACTCGGAGACGGTCAGCAACGACCGGCCGTCGCGACTGTAGGTGATCGACTCGCCCTGGGGCTCGTCCGGCAACGGGGTGATCCTCGGGGTGCCGGTGGTCAACGCGCGGACCACGTCGCCGTCGGGGACGTCGTACTCGAAGGCGTCGGCGTAGCTGCGCAGCACCACCCGCCGTCCGTCCGGTGCGCTGGCCGCGCCGGTGATCACGCCGCGCCCCAGGAACGAGAACGGGTTGCTGGTCGTGGTCGAGGGCACTGTCACCTGGCCGAGCGCGGTCAGCGGCGTCGTCGCGTCCGGCCGCAACGCGGTGGCCGGCGCGTAGAGGAAGACAGTGCCGCTGCCGCCCTTGGTGACGATCAGCGGCCGACCGGACGCGTCGAGCAGCAGCGCTTCGGCGTCGTGCGGACGGTCCGGGTAGGTCATCCGGTGCAGCACCGGCTGCTTCGCCCCCGGTGCCAGCCGCCACACGCCGACCGTCGGCCGGGAGCGGTCGTTGTCACCGATGTCGGCGACCCAGACGGTGCCGTCCCGGCCGATGGCCAGGTCCTCGGTGTCGCGGGGCCGGGACGGGAAGGAGACGGTGCGCACCACGGCGCAGCGCTGGTCGAGGTAGAAGATCCGGCGGCGGGCCTCGTCGTCGGCCCCGTCGTTGATCACCACGTACCCGTCGTCGGTGGCTACCATCCCGGAGATCTCGCGCAGCCGGTCGTCGCGCACCTGGCAGACCGGCGTCCCCGCTGCCGCGCCCGCCGTGGCAGCGCCCGGCGCCAGCACCACTGCCGGTGGCAGCACGCCCGCGAGCAACGCGGTCACCACCGCCCCCGCACGAGCACGCCGCCCCCAGGTCAACCGTCCACGTACCCGCATCGCCCACCCTCCTCGTCGCGGCCGTGACCGGCCACCCGCCCATCCTGGCCGATCCCGGCCACGGTCGGCGGTGATCGGGGGGACGCGCCGGGACCCCTGGTCGATGTACTGTCGCTCCGCCTGATCTTCACGCCGGGGGTGGACATGTCCGTGAGCGACACCGCGCCGGCCACCCGGTTCGCACGGCGGCTGCTGCGCCGCCTCGGCCGCCCGGCCAGCGGCCCCGCCGTCGCCTGGGTGCCGCTCGCCGCTGTCGTCTGCGGCCTCTTCACCGGCGCCCTGGCCAGCCGGGCCGCCTGGGAGACCTCCCGACCGCAACCCGACCGGGCCGAGGCCGCCGCCATCCTCACCGAGGTCTTTCCCGGCCACGACCTCGACGAGATCGACACCCCGCCGGCGCTGTTCGTCGTCTACGGGCACGCGCTGCGCCTGTCGACGGTCAAGACCCTCGTGCTCGGTGACGGCGGCGAGTACCAGGAGAGCGCCACCGGCGCCGGTGCCCTCGGCGCGCCACCGGTGCCCGCCGAGCAGATCGTCACGGTGGCCCGGGAGCGCCTGACCGGTGCCGGCTGGCGGGTGTACGACCCACAGGTGTCCGACCGTGTCAGCTGCGCGGACAAGATGTGCGCCACCCCGCAGGCGGTCACCGACACCGCGCTGACCGCCCGACGTGACGACACCATCCTGAACGCCTCGATCTCCTCGCAGACAGCCGCCGACGCCAGCTACCTCTCGGTCGAGCTGCACCGCGCGCCGCCACCCCTGGTGGTCCCCGCCGGAGTGCTCGGCACGGTGCTGGGCGCGGTGGCCGGTTGGCTGGTCTTCGGCTGGGTCAGCCGACGCACCGAGGGACGACGCAGCCGCGGCACTGTGAACGGTCTGCTGGGTGTGGCCACGGTGCTGTGGTGGCTGCCGCTGCCGCTGTGCGTCCCGTCCCTGCTGTCGCACCACCTCGGCGAGCCGCACCCGGCCTGGCACCCGTACTGGGAGTGGCTGGGCCAGCCGGCCGCGTCGCTGCTCTTTCTGGTCGGCGCGGTGTGCGTGCTGCTGGCGCTGGGGCTGGGGCTGGCCGCCGGTACCCGCCGGAACACCACGCCCGAGGCGACTGCCGACTGACCGCCGAGGGTTACCTGTCGCTCGTCAGACCGGTACGGTCCGAGATGTCCACGGTCACGGCAGGCCCGGACGACGGCGCCCCGCCGGGCCCGACGCCCGTCTCCGCCAGGCCGAACGGCCATGGAAGGGGCGCAGGGTGCGGATCAGAGCGGGGTTGTGTGTCGCGGCGCTCGTCGCGGCGGGACTGACGGTCGGCACACCGGCCGCCGCCGCACCGGCCGTCACCCCGACGGCTGGTGCCACAGTGGTGCCGATCCAGGTCACCGGTGACCCGGCGACGCGGTTCAACCTGGTGCTGCTGGGCGACGGTTACACCGAGGCCGATCTGCCCACCTTTCGAGCACACGTGGACCGGCACCTCAACACCCTGTGGACGATCGAGCCGTTCAAGTCCTACCGCAGCTACTTCAACGTCTACGCCGTGGAGATCGTCTCGGCGGAGTCCGGGGTGGACTGCGACCCCGGCCTGTCCGCGCCGCGACGCGACACCGCGCTGGGCATGGGTTTCTGGGGTGGTTGCAACCCGGCGAGCGTGCAACGCCTGCTCACCGTCGACGGCGTCGCCGCGAACGCGTACGCCGACCTGGCCGGCGGCACCAACCCCGGCAACCGGCAGTTGATCGCGCTGGCCAACAGCGGCACCTACGGTGGGGCCGGCGGCAGCAACGCCACCGCCTCCGGCGGCAACGCGCTCTCCGCGCTGATCAGCCCGCACGAGCTGGGGCACTCGCTCGGTGGCCTGCAGGACGAGTACGACTACTACGCTCGTGGGGTGCCGGGCGACACCTACAGCGGGCCGGAACCGGGCTCGGTGCACCACACCGTGCTGACCGAGGGGCAGATGCGCGACACCCGGGCCAAGTGGTGGCGCTGGCTGGGTGAGCCGAGCGAGGCGGGCGGGACGATCGGCCGCTACGAGGGCGGCCTGTACCTCCAGCGTGGAGTGTGGCGACCGAGCCGGCACTCGATGATGAAGTCGCTGGGCTTCTACTTCGACCAGGTCGGCCGGGAGCGGATGACCGAACGGATCGCCGCCCGGGTCGGCATCGTGCAGGGCGGCACGGCCACCGATCAGGCGGTCGGCGCGGACCGACTGCTCTGGGTGGACATCCTGCACCCGGTGAGCCACGCGTTGACGGTGACGTGGTCCGTGGACGGCAGGGCGGTGCCCCGCACCGGCAACACGCGCCATCTGGACCTGCGGAAACTACGGCTCTCCCCCGGCCGGCACACGGTGACCGCCACGGTGACCGACCCGACGGAGTTCGTCCGCGACCCGGCGATCCGCAGCTCACCGGCGCTGACCCAGACCCGCACCTGGGCCGTGGACACCGCGGTGCGTACCCCGACGGTGGATTCGCCGCTGGCGATCACGGCGTCCACCGCGACCGACCGACCGGTCGGCGCGCAGGACGTGGTGTACGTGCGGACCAGCCAGCCCGCCGATCGGGCGCCACGCGTGCGCTGGACGCTCGACGGCCGGCCGGTGGCCGACACCGGCACCGACCGGGACGTGGACCTGAGCACCCTGCGCCTGTCGCGGGGCTCCCACCGGCTGACCGCCCGGGTCAGCGAGCCGGGCACCGGGAGGGCGGTGACCCGCACCTGGACGGTCGACGCGACACGACCCGACGTGGCGTACGCCCTCTCCGAGCCGCTGCTCACCGCGACTCGGCCCGGCCGACCCACCGAGTACGTGTTCAACGGCCCGTTCACCATGGGGTTGACCGGCACCGACGACGGCACCGGCCAGGTCACGTCGGAGTTCCGGCTCGACGGCGACGGGTGGCACAACTACTACGGCTGGCCCACCGACGCCCGATCGCCGTTCCTGTTCACCGCCACCGGCACCGACGTGGACGGCCTGGTCTACGGCAACCTCGGCTCGGGCGGCCTGTCGGTGTCCCCGTTCGCTGAGCGGTCTCCCGGGTACGGCCGGCACCGCGTCGAATACCGGGGCATCGACGCCGTCGGCAACATCGGGCCGGCCCGCGCGTTCGTGGCCACGCTGATCCCGCCACCACCGGCCTGCACCACTGTGGTCACCGGCCGGCACGCCGGCCCGCTGACCGTCACGGCCGGTGTCACCTGTCTGCGCGCGGCCACCGTGACCGGCAAGGTCACCGTCGCGCCCGGCGCCGCACTGGTCACCCAGGGCTCCACGATCGCCGGAAACCTGACGGCGTCGGGCGCCACCGCCGTCGAGGTGCTGAACACCGAGGTACGCGGCGCGGTGACGCTGACCGGCACCGCCAACCACGTCACGATGGTGGGGGCCCGAGTGGCCGGGCCGCTGGCGCTGACCGGTAATGCATCGGCGCCCATCCTCGCCGGCGGCGAGGTCGGCGCGTTGGCCTGCTCGGGCGGCCCGGCCCCGGTCGACCTGGGCGCACCCACCAGGGTGCGGACGCCGACCGCTGCCCACTGCCGGCGCGCATGACGCCGTACCTCTCAAGATCCGCGCAACTACCGGGACAGTGCTGCTTCCGCCGCTACCGAGGCAGCATCGTCCCGGAAACTGCCGAGATCTCGACCGACGTGCCGGCCTGACTGGGGCGCTGGCGGGTAGGCAGCGGCCCGGCGGCATGTCGACACCCGCCGGGTGGGAGGCTTCGATGAGCACGTACCGGGATGATCAGGGCGAAACGTTCCCTCCTCCGGAGGCGGACGCCCAGGAGCAACGACAGGACGCGTTCGACGTCGGGCCACCGGACCGGGTGTCGGGTGACGTCGACCCCGAAGCGTCCGAGGCGGACCTGGCCGAGCAGGGCGCCCTTCCGGCGGGCACGCTGGAGGAGGTGACGTCCCTGCCTGCCGACGCCAACCCGGCGGACGCCCTCGAACAGCTCCAGGAGATTCCCGTCCGCGACGAGGGCCGTCGGACGTGACGCGTGAGATCAGGTTCGATCCCCTGGCGCTCAGCGGGTCCGGATCCCGTTCAGTACGACATCGAGGTAGTGGCGACCGGCTGCGGCTTGCTGCTGTTGCGAACCGGTGGCTGCATGCATCCTGGCCGAGAAGGCGACTCCACACATCAGTGGCGTCATGTCGGCGAGCGTGATGCCGGGCGCCAGCAAGCCTGCCGCCCTGACCCGTACGAACAGTTTGTCGAACAACGAGGACAGCTCATCGAGCAGGTGCGCTGTGCCCGGCAGGGTGGCCGTGGGCGTGGACAGCACCGAGGACAGGGCGACGTCGAGTAGTTGCGCGTCCACGACCCTGACCAGGAAATCACGGAAAGCGGTCCAGGGGTCGTCCTGCTGCACGGCCCGTTCGGCGGCCTGGATCA
>NZ_JBEYSL010000295.1:0-8481 GCF_040642735.1 Micromonospora sp. NPDC047753
GCACCGGCCGACCCGGCCGGTGCCCACGACGCTCAGCGACCGCAGACGGTGTCCAACGCCTTCAGCGGCGGGTCGAGATCCGGCGCCTCGACCTCGGTGGCCTTCGGACCGGCCAGGTGCTTCTCCACCCCGGCGGCCAGGGTCTCCAACGCGGTGCGCACCTGCGGATCGGCAGCGGTTGGCGCCGCCGTCTTGAGGTCCCGCAACAGCGCCGTGTAGTGGCCGCGAACCTTCGCGCCCGCCTCCTTGGCGCTGACCGGCTTGTCGATCGCGGCGATCGCATCGTCAGCCATCGCGACGTAGTGCTTCTTCACAAAAACGAGACTGGCGTCGCAGACCTGCTTGCTGTTCGCCGCCACGTCGACGGTCGGGCTCGGCGCCACGGTCGGCGACGGCGGGACGGCGGCCCCAGCATTCTCCTTCTCGGCAGGCTGGCAGCCCACAACGAGGCCGACTGCCGCGACCAGGCCAACCACAATACGGACAGGCTTACTCGTCAAGGTGTTCCCCCGTGGTGATGTGCGGCCCCGCCGTTCGCGGTGAACGGGCAGTGGCCGGAGCGCACCACTGTAGACACCGCCCACCGATGACGCTGACCAGTTTCACCCGCGGCCCGCCCGGCATGAGACGTTGAACCTGAACCCCACCACCGACAACCCCAGCGAGGACTCCCGATGAACCTGGCGTTCGACCACACGGCGGAGACCGGACCAGCGGTGGTGTGCCTCCCCATGTTCAGCATGAGCCGCGCCGCCACGGCCGCCGCCTTCCACCCCGCCCTCGCCGGCACCGGCCTACGAGAGATCTACCTGGACCTACCCGGCCACGGAGACACCCCCGCACACTGCCCACCCACCTCCCAGGCAGTGCTGGACACCGTCTGCGCCTGGCTCGACCACCACCTCGACACGCCAGTCCTGCTCGCCGGCGGCTCCTACGGCGCGTACCTGGCCGCCGGCATCGCCCGCCAACGACCCGACCTCGTCCGCGGCCTGCTCCTCATCTGCCCCGGAGTCACCATCGCCCGCCACAGCCGCACCCTGCCCGACGACCCACCACTCGACGCACCCACGGGCTGGCTCGACGCCGCTCCCACCGAACTGCACCCACATCTGGACGCCGCCCTGGGTCACCGCACCCCAGGGGTCGTCGCGACGGTGCTCACCGCACTGAACTCCGGCGGCCCCGGTGACCCGACATTCCAACAGGAGTTGCAGAGCGGCCCCGACTACGCGCTACCCGACGAGAACACCGAGGTCGTCTTCGACAGCCCGGTCAGCGTGATCACCGGCCGGCAGGACCACATCGTCGGGTACGCCGACCAGTTCCACGCCATGCGCCACTACCCGCGTGGCACCTACACCGTGATCGACGCGGCCGGGCACTACCTGCCGTACGAACAACCCGCTCTGCTGCGCTCGCTCACGCAGGACTGGCTGCGCCGTTCGCACAGCTGACAGCCCGAGCTGGGGGAGCGGACCTTGTCCGGCTATCTACGCGGTCCCTGACGTGTTTCACTGCGATCCGCGAGTGGTGCTCGGTCACCCCGAAAGGCCACCGTCAACTGATCCAAGCCCATCGAGCCCAACTCCAGCGCCTGACGATGGAACGCGCGCCGGTCGCCAGGGAAGGACGAACGGCCGGCCAGCCACACGCGCTCACCCACCTTGTAGGCCAACGCCTGCCCAGGCCGACCCAGGTAACGCGCAAGCTCGGCGGACGCGTAGGACCCCTGATGGCAGCGATTCCGCAACAGCGTCAGCGCCGCGTCCGCCGTCCACACGGCTCCATCGCCGAAGGGCATCGCCAGCCGCAGGTGCAGGCCGATGTCGAGCACGACCCGCGCGGCGCGCAGAAGCTGCATGTACAGGTACCCCAATCGAGCACCTGGCTGCTCATACAGCCCGAACTCGTCCATGAATCGCTCGGCATACAGTGCCCAGCCCTCCTGACTCCCGGAGAGGCCGCCGAGCAGGTTCAGCCGCTGCCCGAGGCCTCCCCGGCAGGCTTCCGCGCCGAGGTGGAGGTGATGGCCGGGAACCCCCTCGTGAAAGGCGGTGCTGTAGGCGTACCAGGTAGGGAATGTCGCTGCCCCCTCCGGGACCGACCACCAGACCCGACCCGGCCGCGCTAGGTCCCGTGACGGCCCTGTGTAGGCAATGCCGGACGACGTGGTCAACCGCGACTCGATGCGCCGCAGCGGGGTGGGGATGTCGAAGTAGACACCGTCCAACCTCTCGGTAGTCGACTCCAACAGATCCTGCAGCCACGCAGCGAACGCCTCCCTACTGTGCAGCGTGCCAGGTGCGTCGGGACTGTTGAGCCGGGCGAGCACCTCCGACACGCTCCCGCCCAGGGCCTCCGCCTCAGCGAGAAGCTCTGCCTCTGTCGCTCGGAACTCCTCCCAACCCCACTCGTACAGCTCGCGCAGGTCAGGTTGGGCCGCGAGGAAGGTACGCACCCAGAGCGCATACCGCTGCTGACCGAACGCCTCCTCCTCAACTGCCCGCGGTGCCAGGTCGACGGTCAGCCTCTCGGCGAGCTTCTGGTACGCCGCTCGCGAGCCCGCTGCCGCGGCTTGCAACGACGCCCGCTGACGCCCCTCGCCGTAGCGATCCACCAGGGCAGCATCGTCGTCAGTCCAGGCACGGCAGCGCTGCGCGACGAGCTCCACCTGACGGCGCGCCGGCACATCGCCGCGCTGCGCGGCGAGTAGGAGGCTGCGGGCGTACCCGTCCAGGGCCGCAGGGATCGCGGCCATGCGTGCGCCGACACGAGCCCAGCCCTCCTCGAAGGCCGCGTTCTCGGCGTCGCGGCCGGGAACCGCGGCTTCGACGGCTTGGCGGATGAGCTGAAGGGGACCGGTGGCCGCCACGTGCAGTTCGCGCAGATCCTCTCCGGAGTCGTGAAAGGCGACACGCGTGTGCAGCCGTTCGACGAGGTGGGCGTGTAGCGGGGTCCCGGCCGGCAGTGCCTCGATCTCGCGCAGGGCGAGGGCGGCCCGCTCCGCGCGGGCCTGGTGGCCCTCGGGGCCGTAGTCGGTAAGCCCGTCGACGTCCTGTTCGCCAGCGTCGACCACCGCCGTGCAAGGGTCGAGGGTGGCCATGTCGTGCAGAAGCCGCTCCACGAAATCCCCGATCACCCGGGCAATGTTAGGGCCTTGCGCACGTTTGTCACTTCTCAGTTGACCTAGGCCACGCGGGCGGCCCTTGATCTGCAGTGGCCCAAGTTAGTGAGAATCCCGGAAGAGTCATGGCTCTCGCTATCTCGGGCCAGGTGCAAGGTTGTAGTCGCATCGTGCCCAGATCGTCACGGGGCCGGTGGTGCCCGCGCACCGTCGGCATAACGGATGCCGCCGGTTGGGGTAGCTGCCGACGACCTGTCCGATCATCGGCGGCGCGTAGCAGTACGGGACGCGCGTCTGCGAAGAATAGGTGCATTCCAGCTCCGGGCAGTCGACGACTACGTCAACCAGTCAACGGCGCTCGCGTCCGACAGTAGCGGCGGATAGTCTGATCAGATCCACCGGATGACCATGCCAGCTGACTACAGTGTGTTACCGCGACGAGGGATGGAGCGCCCGGATCGCGGCATGAGCGGATGTTGCCGACCTTACCGGCCGGCTTATCGTGAGAATTCGCCTTCGGCAGAACGTTGGGTGTCGTAATGATGTGTCGCCTCCCTCATGTATCGACACTCCGGACCGGAGTATCCGCCGCCGTCATTCCCCGCCGGCGAACTACTGCCCGGCGAGCTGGGATACGACCGGAGCGAACGTGTCGGCGAAGTCGGCGCCGATGACGAAGTAGGAGAAGCCGATTTCTTCCCGTCGCCGCTGAATCTCCTCGGCGGCGGCTCCCGGATCTTCCGGAAGCGTGACCAGCGAGTCCGCCCCGCGAGCTGCGGCAGTGTGCGTGTCGGGAGGCGCCATGTACGGCGCGACCCGGTCACCGATGACCGCCACCGCATTCGCGAGTTCGACGTCGCGGACGGCGAGCATCTCGCGTGCCAGCCGCGTGACCTCGGCCCGGGACTCATCCGGCGCCTGCACGAAGGTGACTGTGTCTGCGACCTCGGTCGCCAGCGCCCGGGCCTTCGGACCGCGGACTGCCATCGCCACCGGCGTGTGCCGGTCGGGGCCGTCGAAATCTCGCAGCCTGCGGACGGTGTCGCGGATCCGAGCCAGTCGCTCGTTCGGCGGGACGGCAGGCATTCCCTTGTCGCGGAGTTCGTCGTTGATTCCCGGCCGGCCGGTGCCGATGCCCAGCTCGAAGCGTCCGTCGGTGAGCTGCGACAGCGAGTGGGCCTCCCACGCCGTCAGCCAGGCCGGGCGTAGCGGGGAGGCGTACACCCAGGTGCCCACTCGCAGGTCGGTCAGGGCCGCGGCGGTGGCCAAAGTGGGGCTCGGCGCCGGTTGCAGCAGCGGGAAATCTGGCATCAGCAGCGTCGAGTAGCCACTATCGTCGATGCGGCGCACCCTGGCCAGCCATGTCGGCAGGTCGGTTATGAGTGGGGCAACGACCCCGAAGCGAAGCGGTCTCGTCACGCTTGGATCCCCTTTGGCTGTCGGGCGAGATTGCCTATGCCGGTCAGAAGTATGGACTACGGATCCCCCGGAGATCATCGGTGCAGCCGGGATCGTGGACACGCTGCTGCGAACGCTCCACACCTTGCCAGCCTCGCGCGTTGGCCGGCTACGACCAGAAGCCATGCAAGCGAGATTCCCTTACTCTCATCGGCAAGACCGCGCGCCCAGCATCGATTGCGCGCCCGTCACGCAAGGTGACGCGCGGATCGCGGCAGATATCCGTAAGGCCTACGCGAGGAGCGTGCAGCGTTGGCAACGACGGGTGCCGGCCGAGTCGGATAGTGCCGATCAGCAGTTATCTGCATCCGATGCTGTTGGATCGCTGTGCTGCAACCGCTCGCGTAGCCGCCGCGCTTCGCGACCGCGGTAAGCCCGCAGGACGCTTTTCAGGGTGTCGCGTACGTCCGGATCGACAAGCACGGCCAGCTCGGCCGCGCCCCGCACGGCCGCGGCTCGGCCGATGGGCGCATCAGCGGCCAGGCCGTGGCCATCATCGTTCAGCGGACTGCCCTCGCCGCCGGCATCGACGCCGCGTCGGTGTTCAGCGGCCACTCCCGCGCCGAGGCTTCGCCACGGAGGCCCGCCGGGCCGGCCACGATCAGATCCGCATCGGCCGCCACGGCGGGTGGAAGGACGGTTCCCCCACCCTGGCTGGCTACATGGAAGACGTCGACCGAGTAACCTCCAACGCTCTCACGGCCGTAGGACTATGACGAGCGGAGGAACAGCCAAGACCACCACCCACACCCGCGCCAACGGCGCCGACCTGGAGGACCGGCAACACCACGAGCCCGAGACTGAGACCGAGTCCGCCTCCGCGGATTACCAGCGGGCGCTGGGCATCGCCCAGTGACGCGGACGGTGGAGGTTGTCAGAACCCGCTGGCATGATCATGACCTCCTCCACGGAAGGAGATGAGTGAGGCTCTGCGAGATCGAAGGCTGTGACGGCAGGTTCCTCGCGCGCGGCTGGTGCCGGAAGCACTACATGCAGTGGAAGCGCACCGGAGACCCGCTGGGCACGGCGCGGAAGCCGAAGCCGACGTGCGGCGAGGGTGGCTGCGAGCGCGAGCACTATGCCAAGCAACTCTGCCATGGGCACTACCAGCTCGCCAGGAAGTGGGGCAAGAACTGGCGGGAACTGGCTCGGCCGACTCCGCAGCCACGAGCCGAGACGTGCTTCATCGACGAGTGCCCCAACCCTGTCCTGGCGGTCGGGTACTGCGGCTCCCACTACCAGCGTCTTCGGAAGTACGGCGACCCGCTGGGGTTCAGGCATCGTCCGTGGACGCCGCGCCTGAACGGAGCCGCTTGCCCCTGGTGCGGCGGGGCGGTCAACCGATCGGCCGGCAAGCACAAAGTCTTCTGTAGCTCCGGGTGCGCCGATGCGAGCTGGACCGCCGGGCCGAACGGCATCAGGCACAACATGCGCCGCCGCAGCGCCTTGGCCCGGGAGAAGGCAAACCTCATTACCGAGCGGGACCTAGCGCGACTCCTGGCGCGCCAAGGCGGCCTCTGCGCGTACTGCCGCCTCGCCGCGCCGACCAGCATCGACCACATCGTGCCGCTCAAGCTGGGCGGACGTCACAGCATCGGCAACCTCGCGTGGGCCTGCGGGTCATGCAACTCCAGCAAGAGCGACCGCCTGCTGTTCGCATGGCGAGTCACCCAGCGAACGGCGCTCGCCCTCGCCGGATAGTTCGGTAAGGGAGTGATGTCCCATGACCCCGTGCACGTCGTGGGGGGCCGTTATCAGATCGGCGAGCTCGACCACGATCAGCAGGTACGGGTGCGGGCGGATCTCCCGGTTGCTGTTCGGGATCTCAACCCGACAGCGCTCTTGCCCCCGGATCGGGGGAGGAGGAGCCGCACTCTCCGACGACCCGGCCGCATATGAGTGCCTCGACGTTCCCCTTCGGACGAAACGATCACCTGGCGGGTGACGGCCGGCCCGGCGGAGGATGAACAGTCCGTGCCCGTCACGCAGCGAAGGGGGCAGAATCCCAAGCGGGACGGGGCGCCCGCCGTGGCTCAAGTAAATGAGAAGACTCAGGAGATGGCTCAAGTTGTTGACAATGGCTCAGGACGATTGAGAAGTGACAACACCACTGGTGAAGAGCTCTGACGGCTACTCCTCGAACTCGGATGCTGATTCGATAATGCACATTATGTAAAGTAGGGGCTTTCTGGGGGTCCCCTCGCCGTTCACCGACGGGGTCAGTCGCGTGTCAGCCGGGCGGGCACGCGTCCTCGTCCGGGCCGACAATGCGCGCGTTGACCAGCGGGTTACGTCGCAGGGCCGCGAGCACCGCACCGCTGGCGCCGATGTCGGTCCAGGTGTCGTCCCACAGGGCGGAGACGAGCCAGGAGCGATCCGCCGGAAAGAACAGGTCGGGCAGCGCCCCGTTGCCGCGCATGTGACCGGCCCGCCAGTTGAGGGCCTGTTCCGGCCCGGCCTGGACCAGCACGTAGGGCCAGTCCCAGTAGAGAAACACCCTTGGGGCGTGCGGGAAGACGACGTCGTGGGCGCCGGTGTCGAGAAAGCCCAGCCACCAGGGCTGGTCCGGCGTGCACGCCACCAACTCGTTGATCACCGCGCGTTCGTGGGCGTCGAGACCGACCCCGGCGGGCGGGTGAAAGGTGCCGTACGCCTCGAACACCGGCGGGATCGCCGTGGTGACCGACAGACCCTGTGTGGTCCGTCCGGCGAGCCAGGCGACGTCGCCGGCCGTGCCGATCCGCCAGGTCCGCCCGTCCTTGCTGAAGTCCACGGGCTCCATCGGTGTCGTTGCGTCCTGCGGGTCGCGGTCGACAACGGCGGGCGACGCATATGGAGCCCACCCGGCTCGGCCAGCGGCCCGCCAACGGTGCCCCTCGCAGCAGACCAGATCTGTCGGACCGTCGATGTCCCGGTACACGATGGGCGTGCCAGGTCGACCACAGGTGGGACAGATGGCGGCGACCGACGTCATGTCGCGCACGATACGTGCTTCTTCATCGGCTCCGGCCGTGCTCGCGGCGGTCCGGAATGAGGCCGCTCTCCCCCTCGTGCACCCACTTCCCGGCAACACGAAAATCATGCATAATATCCCTTATGCATGACAAACAGGACGAATCGCTCGCGGTGCTGATCGAGGAGTTCCTGACCGCACGGGCCACCCGCAAGCCCTCCCCGCACACCCTGGCCGCGTACCGCAGGGATCTGCGAACGATCGCGGCTCTGGTCGCGGCGGATGCCACCCCTCCCCTGCCCCTGGACGCGCTGTCGATCACTGACCTCTCCCCCCGGGTGATGCGCGCGGCCTTCGCCCGGTTCGCCGCCCCCCGGGCGCCCGCGTCGGTGCATCGGGCCTGGTCCACCTGGAACAGTTTCTTCACGTTCCTGGTCGCTGACGGGTTCGTGGCGGGCAATCCGATGCCGGCGGTTGGGCGGCCTCGGGCGCTACTCCCCCAGCCGAAGCCGCTGCGCGGCGCGGACACCCCCGAGGTGCTGCTCGCGTCCGCCGCGCGGGACGACGGGCGGCAACGCGACCCGTGGCCGGAGCGGGACGTGGCGGTGTTGGCTGTGGCGCTCTGCGCCGGGCTGCGTCTGTCGGAGCTGCTGGCGTTGCGCGTCGACTCGCTCGGCGGCCGGTCCGGTGAGCGGCGGGTCGAGGTGGCGGGCAAGGGTGGGCGGCCTCGGGTGGTGCCGATCGAGGCGGATCTGGACCGGGTGCTGCGGGACTACCTGGACAGTCGGGTGCGGCGCTTCGGTTCGCGGTCGGTACGCCCCGACTCGCCGTTTCTGGTGGATCGGCGTGGTGAGCCGTTGCGCCGTGGTGGCCTGCAGTATCTCGTGGAGTCGTGTTACCGGCGGGCGGGCATCGGTGATCGGGTGCCGCGGGGTGCGCGGCT
>NZ_JBEYSL010000296.1:0-8465 GCF_040642735.1 Micromonospora sp. NPDC047753
AGACCAGGTCCGGACCGACCTCGTTGACCACGATCAGGTCGGCCCGCTTGCGGGCGAGTTTCGCCCTACCGTTGGCCTCGGCATCGCCGGTCTCGGCGGCGAACACCACCAGCACCTGCCCTGGCCGTTTGCGCTGGCCGAGCTCCGCCGCGATGTCCGGGTTCGTGACGAGCTCGATGGTGGGTGCGACACCGTCGTCCGACTTCTTGATTTTGCCAGTCGCGTACGTCGCGGGCCGGAAATCGGCCGGCGCCGCCGCCATCACCACCGCGTCGGCCTCGACGGCGGCCTTGACTGTCGCCTCCCGCAACTCGGCGGTGGTGCCCACCCGGATCAGGTCGACCCCGGCCGGGTCGGCGAGGCCGACGTTGGCCGAGATCACGGTGACCCGGGCACCCCGGGCGACAGCCGCGCGGGCGAAGGCGTACCCCTGCTTGCCCGACGAGCGGTTGCCCAGGAAACGCACCGGGTCGAGAGGCTCGCGGGTGCCACCGGCGGTGACCACCACCCGGCGACCGGCCAGGTCGGCGGGGGCGGAGTCGCCACGGGCCAGCAGCCGACCGGCGACGGCGAAGATCTCCGCCGGGTCGGGCAGCCGGCCCTTGCCGGTGTCGGCGCCGGTGAGCCGGCCGACGGCGGGTTCGATGACCCGGACCCCGCGCGAGCGCAACGTGGCCACGTTCGCCACTGTGGCGGGGTGCTCCCACATCTCGGTGTGCATGGCCGGGGCCAGCAGGACCGGGCAACGGGCGGTCAGCAGGGTGTTGGTCAGCAGGTCGTCGGCGAGGCCGTGGGCGGCCTTGGCGAGCAGGTCGGTGGTGGTCGGCGCGACCACCACCAGGTCGGCCTGCTTACCGAGCCGGACGTGGGGCACCTCGTGGACGTCGGTCCAGACGTCGTCGGCGACCGGTTGACCGGAGAGCGCGGCCCAGGTCGGCGCTCCAACGAAGCGGAGCGCCGACGCGGTTGGCACCACCCGAACCCGGTGACCCGATTCGGTGAAGAGTCGCAGCAGCTCGCACGCCTTGTAGGCGGCGATGCCGCCACCGACCCCGAGGACGATCGAGGCGGACATCGGCCAGCGGGGGCTTACGGCTGGTCGGTCGGCTCGGCGGTGAGCAGGCCCGAGTTGATCTCGCGCATGGCGATGGAGAGGGGCTTCTCCTGCGGGGTGGTCTCGACGAGCGGGCCGACGTACTCCAGCAGACCCTCACCGAGCTGGCTGTAGTAGGCGTTGACCTGGCGCGCGCGCTTGGCGGCGAAGATGACCAGCGCGTACTTCGACGTCGTCTTCTCGAGGAGCTCGTCGATCGGCGGGTTGGTGATGCCTTCGGGGTTGGCGATGGATCCCACGAATTAACCTCTGCGTCTTTCGAGCCGCGCGGACGCGGTGCTGAGTCTCAACGGCGGCCGACCGTCAGCCACGCACGCGTGACCAGGCCGGATCCGGATAAGAAGAACCGAGTAAGCCTACCAGCTCCTCAACCACCCGTTCGGTGTGGTCGTGGGTCAGCGCGTACGCGACGGTGGCGGCCACCGTGGCGTCGGGCGCGTACCCGGGTGGGCTCAGCAACACCAGCCGGGCATCGGGCAGGCGCGCCCGGACCAGTGGGACGCCGCGCAGGTCGAGCGGGAGCAGCACCGGCTGCCCGGCGTCGAGCCGGGCGCGCAGCGGTGGGTACGGGGTGCCCCGGCGGTGCGAACCGATCCGGGACCACTCCAGCAGCTCGCCGTCGACGATCCGTCGATCGAACTCGGCGGGGGCGAGGAAGACGCGGTCCACCCCGTCGATCTCCGACTCCCGGCGCGGCCTGGTGGTTGCCGCGACCGGGATCCACACGGACGGAGAACGCGCCCGGACAAGCTCGACGACACTCTCCCTGCCGGAACCCGAAGGTCCAGCCAGGACAGTGAGCCGAGCCGCCGGGCGCGCCTCGTCATCCGTGCTCACTGCTTGTTTCTACACGCTGCCAGGTTCAGTTGGCGGCGAACTCTCCAAGCAGTGCCTTGCGCTGCTGCTCGCCGAGGCCACGCAGGCGACGGCTGTCGGCGATCTTGAGCTTCTCCATGATCTGGGTAGCCCGGATCTTGCCGATGCCCGGCATGGCCTGCAGGACGGCCGACACCTTGAGCTTGCCAACGACGTCGTCGCTCTCGGCCCGCTCGAGGACAGCACCGAGGGTGGTCTTGCCCTGCTTGAGCTGCTCCTTCAGCTGAGCACGGGCCTTGCGGATCTCCGCGGCCTTCTCGAGCGCGGCAGCGCGTTGTTCGGGGGTCAGTGACGGGAGCGGCACCAGTTCTCCTCAGGTCCCTATCGCGGCGGGCGGGGCGCACCGCCGCATCTGTGAAACGTGGTGTCGCTGTGAACCAAGGGGTCCATGGTTCCCAGCGCGGGGAAAACTAGCGGCCAACGGAGCTTTCGGCAACGTGGGGGCCGCATGATCACCGTAGAGTGACCGACCCGTCAGTCAGTCACCGGGCAGGCAGAACGGCCCGGCAGTCGACCAGAACGCGGTCCGCGGCGGCCCGCAACGCGACCACATCAGGGCCCGCCGAGAGCACTTCCCGGGAGTACGACGGGAGCACCGAGGCGAGGCTCGAACCGAAGACGGTCCGCAGATCGGCCGCACCGGCACCCTGCGCGCCGAGCCCCGGAGCGAGCAGTGGGCCGCCCACACCGGAGAGGTCGTGACCGGTGTCACCGATGGTCGCGCCGACCACCAGACCGAAGCTCCCGAGTGGGGACGCACCCCTGTTGAGCTGGGAAATCTCGTCGATCACGGTTTGCGCCACGGTGCGGCCGTCGGCCGTGACGGCCCGCTGCACGGCGGCACCCTCGGGGTTGGAGGTGAGGGCCAGCACGAACACGCCGCCGCCGTGCTCGGCAGCCAGTTCGAACATCGGCGCCAGCGAACCGACCCCGAGGTAAGGGCTCGCGGTGACCGCGTCGACATACACGGGGCTGGATGGATCAAGGTACGCGGCGGCGTACGCGCTCACCGTCGAGCCGATGTCGCCGCGTTTGACGTCGAGCAGAACGAGCGAGCCGGCATCCCGTAACTGTCGGATAGTTGACTCAAGAATCGCCACACCTCGGGATCCGAACCGCTCGAAAAAGGCCGACTGAGGCTTGACTACCGCAACACGGTCACCGAGGGCTTCCACCACGGTTCGGCTGAACCGGTCGAGCCCCTCAACGTCGTCCGGGAGGCCCCACTGAGCCAGCAGACCCGGATGCGGGTCGATGCCCACACAGAGTGGGCCCCGCTCGGTGATCGCCCGGTGCAGCCGGGTACCGAAGCTCTCCATCGGAGTGTTCCCCTCTTCTCGTCCGGGCGGCTGACCCGCCCGGGTAACCCGTCGACCCGGTGGCCGGGCCGACTCAGCCAGCCGCCACCGCCGCCGCCACCCCGGTCGCGATCCGGGCCACGTCGGCATCGTCGGTGACGTACGGCGGCATCGTGTAGATCAGGTCGCGGAACGGGCGCAGCCACACCCCCTGGGCGACCGCGGCAGCCGTCGCCGCGCCGAGGTCGACCTCGTGATCGAGCTGGACCACGCCGATCGCGCCGAGGACCCGTACGTCGGCCACGCCCGGCATGCCGCGCAGAGGCTCCAGACCGGCGCGCAGGCCGGCGCCGACCCTGGCGACCTGCCCGGCCCAGTCTCCGGCCCGCAGCAGCCCGATGGAGGCGTTCGCCACCGCGCAGGCCAACGGGTTGCCCATGAACGTGGGCCCGTGCGCCAGCACACCGGTCGCCGAGATGCCCCGGGCGACCTCCGCGGTGCACAGGGTGGCCGCGAGCGTGAGGTAGCCGCCGGTCAGCGCCTTGCCCACACAGAGCACGTCCGGCGTCACCCCGGCGTGCCCGGCGGCGAACATTTCGCCGGTACGGCCGAACCCGGTGGCGATCTCGTCGAAGATCAGCAGAATTCCGTGCGCGCGGGTCACCTCGCGCAGCACCCGCAGGTAACCCGGGTGGTGGAAGCGCATCCCGCCGGCGCCCTGGACGACGGGCTCGACGATCACCGCGGCCAACTCGTCGGCATGCCGCTCGACCGTCTCCACCAGCGCGGCCACGTAACCGTCGTCGGGCGGATCGGTGAAACCGCCCGGCGGCACCGGGGCGAACACCTGCCGGGGCAGCACGTCGCCCCACAGGTGGTGCATCCCGCCCTCCGGGTCACAGACGCTCATCGGATGGAAGGTGTCGCCGTGGTAGCCGCCCCGCCAGGTCGCCAGCCGGCGCCGCTGGGGCCGCCCGACGGCCCGCTGGTACTGCAGGCACATCTTCACCGCCACCTCGACGCTGACCGAGCCGGAGTCGGCCAGGAACACGTGCTCCAGGCCGTCCGGGGTCAGCTCGACCAGGGTTCGGGCCAGCCGCACCGCCGGTTCGTGGGTGAGCCCGCCGAACATCACGTGGCTCATTCGACCGAGCTGGTCGGTCACCGCCGCGTCGAGCACCGGGTGCCGGTACCCGTGGATCGCCGCCCACCAGGACGACATCCCATCCACCAGCTCCCGCCCGTCGGCCAGGGTGAGCCGTACCCCCTCGGCGCCGCGCACCACGTACGGCGGGTTGGCCGGCGGCAGCGCGGCGTACGGGTGCCAGACGTGCGCCCGGTCAGCGGCCAGGATCTCCTCGGGTGTCACGCGTACTCCTCTGCGCCTCAAGCGGTCCGGACGGCGGACGTCCTGCGGCCGGGTCGAACCTCTCCGCCGCCTCCCCCGCCATGGCCGCCGCTTCCATTTCCGCCGCCTTTGCTCTGCACCCGCGGACGCGACATCCGGTGGCGGCCGGGTGTCGCGCGCCGAGTGGTGCACCCACGGGTGCAGAGCAAAGGGGCAACAACGGGCGTGGTGTCGTCGACGCGGAGCGGGCCCGGTACCCCGTTGCACCGGGCCGGCACCGCACCGGGGGCGGTCACCGGCCGGCGACCGCTTCCGGTGCCGCCGTTGCGGCCGCCGCGCGGGCGGCGGCGCGGACCAGGGCCGGTCCGCGGTAGATGAAACCGGTGTAGAGCTGCACCAGGTCGGCGCCCGCATCGAACATCCGCGCCGCGTCGTCCGGGTCCAGCACACCCCCGACGCCGACGATCGGCAGCCGGCCGCCGGTCTCGGAGTGGACGAAGGCGACCACGTCGCGGGCCCGCCCGGTGAGCGGCCGACCCGAGAGGCCGCCGGCCTGCCCGCCACGCTCGACGTCGACGTCGGCCAGCCCGTCCCGGGACAGCGTGGTGTTGGTGGCGATCACCCCGGCGGCGCCCCGGGCCAGGCAGACCTCCAACAGCTCGGCGATTGCCGCCTCGGTCAGGTCTGGCGCGATCTTGACCAGCACCGGCTTCTCCCCCACCAACGCGCCGAGCAGCGCGTCCAGGTGGGCACGGTCCTGCAACGACCGCAGACCCGGGGTGTTCGGTGAGGACACGTTCACCGCGAAGTAGTCGCCGTGCCCGCGCAGCGCCCGGTACGAGGCGAGGTAGTCCTCGACCGCCTCGTCCAACGCTGTCACCTTGGACTTGCCCAGCGAGATGCCCAGCGGCACCCCGAGCGGGCGCGGCAGCGCCGACAACCGGGCGGCCAGCGCGGCGGCCCCGGCGTTGTTGAAGCCCATCCGGTTGACCACCGCCTCGCTGGCCGGCAGCCGGAACAGCCGCGGCCTCGGGTTGCCCGGTTGGGCGTGCGCGGTGACCGTGCCGACCTCCACGAAACCGAAGCCGAGCGCTGGCCAGGCCGGCAGCGCCGCGCCGTCCTTGTCCATCCCGGCGGCCAACCCGACCGGGTTGGGGAACCGCACCCCGAACACGGTGCGCGGCGCGTCGACCGCGTAGCGGGCCCGCAGCACGGCGAGCGCGGCCGGCCGCCGCGACAGGGCCGCCAACCGCCGCAGCGTCCACTCGTGCGCCGCCTCGGCGTCCCCGCCGCCGATCCGGAACAACCCAGGTCGTACGACCTGCTCGAACAGTGTCACTGGGCCGCCCGCAGAGTGGCGTGCAGGTCCTGCAGGGGGCGGACCTGCACACCCCCTCGCTGAAGTCGCCGTTGTCGATCTGCTCGGGGGCGTCCGGTGGTGGGTCGGCGTGGGCCGCGCCGGCGCCCGCGCCGGTGAGGGCCAGGGTGGTCGCCGCAGCCAGCAGGAGGCGGCGTCGGGATGGCGTCACGGGAGTCCTTCCGGGACGGGAGGTGGGACAGTGGTGGTGGCACGGAGCTGGGAAGACGCTGGGAGCGCTCCCAGGTGTCTGCTCGATGTTTCCAGTGCCGGCACGCCCTGTCAATTGATCTGGTTGGATGGGTTTCAGCATCCGACGTGGGCGGCCAGCCCGAGCGGCACCCCCGACGCGCCGCCCTCCGGACGTGAGATTGGCCGCGCCACGCGCCGTCGTCCTGATCTCCTAGAGACAACTGCGCCCTTCGCCTGGCAGGCTGCCACCCATGACCCTGAAGCTGCGTTCCGTGGGAACGAGCGACCGTGGGCTGATCCGCAGCGGAAACCAGGACGCTCTGCACGCCGGCACCTGGCTCGTCGCCGTCGCCGACGGCATGGGCGGAATGGCCGCCGGCGACCTGGCCAGCGCCCTCACCATCGACGCGGTCGCCCCGCTGGACCTGGAGACACCCGAGGACGCCCTGGTGGCCGCACTCGAGGGCGGCATCGCGCTGGCCACCTCCCGGATCCGACAGGCGGTCGCCGAGGATCCCGAGCGCCAGGGGATGGGGACCACGCTGACCGCCCTGCTCTTCGCCCGCACCGGCAGCTGTCTGGCGCTCGCGCACGTCGGCGACTCCCGGGCCTACCTGTTCCGCGAGGGCGTGCTCAAGCAGGTCACCCGGGACGACACGTTCGTCCAGATGCTTGTGGACCAGGGCGTGATCACCGCCGACCAGGCCAGCAGCCACCCGCGCCGGGCCGTGGTCACCCAGGCGTTGCAGGGTGACGAGGTGTCCCCGTCGTACGCGACGATGGTGCCCCGGGCCGGCGACCGGTGGCTGCTGTGCAGCGACGGCCTCTCCAACGTGGTTCGCCCCGACACCCTCACCGAGGTGCTCAGCGGCTATCCGGACCGGGACGCCTGCGCCGCCAAGCTGATCGACCTGGCCCTGCACGCCGGCGCGCCGGACAACGTCACAGTCGTGGTGGCCGACGTCGTCGAGGAGTAGACCGCCGCTCAGCGCCGACGCGGCGTGGCGTGCCGGGTGGGTTTGGCCGTTCCCGGATCCTCCGGCCACGGGTGCCGGGGATAGCGCCCGCGCAGCTCGGAGCGGACCTGCGGATAGCCGGTACGCCAGAACGACGCCAGGTCGGCGGTGACCGCCACCGGCCGGCCGGCGGGGGAGAGCAGGTGCAGCAGCACCGGCACCCGACCGTCGGCGATGCGGGGGGCCGCCGGCCAGCCGAACGTCTCCTGGAGCTTCACGGCGAGCACCGGCGCGGCGGGGTCGCCGTAGTCCAGCCGGATTCGAGAACCACTCGGCACCTCGATCCGCTCCGGAGCCAGCTCGTCGAGGCGTGCGGCCTGCGCCCAGGGCAGCAGCCGACGCAGCGCCGACGTCACGTCCACCCGCGCCAGGTCGTTCCGGCGTCGCGCGGCGGCCAGCTCCGGGCCCAGCCAGGTTGGCGCGGCGTCGAGCAACGAGTCGTCGCCAACCTCCGGCCACGGCTCGCCCAGGTGGTGCCGGAGGAACGCGAGCCGCTCGCGCAGCGCCCGAGCCGCCGGCGTCCAGGGCAACAGCCCCAGCCCGTCCTGGCGCAGGCCGGTCAGCAGCGCGGCGGCCACCTCCGCCCGGTCCGGCCGCTCCAGACGCCGCTGGACCAGCTCGATCGCGCCCAGCCGGGTCACCTCCCGGGCCACCACGTCCCCGTCCGACCAGCCGACCTCGCGGCCGGTGCGCAGCAGCGGACCGGCCGCCTCCCGGGCCGTCGCCTCGTCCACCGGGGAGGCCCGGCGGATGCGGGCCGACGGCGCGCCGGGCGTGCGGTCCGCGACTGCCACCGCCAGCCAGTCGGACCCGGCCAGCCCCGAGCCGGCGGCCAGCTCCGCGGCGGTCCCGCCGGTCATCAGGTACGCCGAGCCGCCCGGCCGCCGCACCCGGGCCAACCGTTCCGGGTACGCCAGACCGACGAGCAGCCCGGCGGCGAGATCGTCGCTCAGTCCACCCGGGCCGGTGCGGCCGGTGGCGTCGGCGCGGCCCTTCGGCGGGGCGTCGGCAGGCAGCGCGGCCCGCAGCCGGCGTACCTCGGTGCGCCAACGGGCGGTCGCGCCCGCGTCCACGCCGGTGCGCAGCCGACGCCAACCCGCGACCAGATCGTCACCGGGGCCGGCCGCGCCCTCCTCGGCGAGCAGGGCGACCACCTCGGCGGCCCGGTCCGGTCATCGGCACCGAGGACCGGGTCATCCCGCCGGCCCGCCAGGAAGAGATGATGAAGCGGGCGGGCGCCGACATCACCCGGATCGACGCCGGC
>NZ_JBEYSL010000297.1:0-8422 GCF_040642735.1 Micromonospora sp. NPDC047753
GGCCCGCCCGGCCGGCACCACCGAGTACGCGGACCCGCACACCGGCACCACCCGCACCTGGGAGTACGGCACCTGGACCTCGCCGGTGACCCGGGTCGGGTTCGACGCCACCGAACTGATCGCCTCCTGGAACGCGGAGACCCCCGCCGGCACCTGGATCCAGGTGGAGATGCAGGGCAGCTACACGAGCGGCGACCAGACCCCGTGGTACGTCCTGGGTCGCTGGGCGTCCGGCGACACCGACATCCGGCGGACCAGCGTCAACCGGCAGGGCGACCCCTGGTCGACGATCTGGACCGACACCTTCAGCATCGACGACGCCACCGCCGGGGTGCTGCTGCGGTCGTACCAGCTCAAGCTGACCCTCTACCGCGCTCCCGGGCAGAGCGCCGCCCCGGTGGTCCGGATGCTCGGCGCGATGAGTTCCACGGTGCCGGACCGGTTCACGGTGCCGCCGAGCGCCGGACACATCGCCTGGGGCCGGGAACTGCCGGTGCCGCGTTACTCGCAGAACGTGCACTCCGGGCACTACCCCGAGTACGACGGCGGCGGCGAGGCGTGGTGCTCACCCACCTCGACGGAGATGGTCGTCGAGTACTGGGGTCGCCGACCGTCGGCGGCCGACACCTCCTGGGTGGACCCCACCTACCCCGACCCGACCGTCAACCACGCCGCCCGGATGACCTACGACTACGCGTACGACGGCGCGGGCAACTGGCCGTTCAACACCGCGTACGCGGCCAGCTTCCCCGGGCTGGAGGGCCGGGTGACCCGGCTGCACTCGCTGGACGAGCTGGAGCGTTTCATCGCCGCCGGCATCCCCGTCGTGACCAGCCAGTCATTCCTCGCCAGTGAGCTGGACGGGGCGAACTACGGCACCTCCGGGCACCTCTTCGTGGTGGTCGGCTTCACCGCCGACGGCGACGTGATCGTCAACGACCCGGCCTCGTCCAGCAACGACGTCGTGCGCAACGTCTACAAGCGTGCGCAGTTCGAGCAGATCTGGCTGCGCACCAAGCGCACCAACGCCAGCGGCGGCGTCTCCGGCGGCTCGGGCGGCATCGCGTACCTGATCAAGCCCACCACAAAGCCCTGGCCCAAGGTCCCCGGCTCCACCAACTGGTAGACCCGGATGCGGTTGATCATGAAGTTATTGCCCGACCGATCGGCGTGTCGTGGCAATAACTTCATGATCAACGCGGGGAGTCTGGGGTTTGGGTGGGGGGGTCTGGGGTGGGGGTTTGGGTTTGGGCTTGGTCTTCCCCGGCCAGGGCGGAGCGGAGGCGTTCCTTCTCGGTGCGGCGGCGCTCGGCTGCTTCGGCGATCTCCCCGGCCATCTCGTCCCGCCAACCACGCAGCAGGAAGAAGGAGAGCGCGGCGGAGAACACCAGCGCCAGCATCAGCTTCAGGAACACGTTCATGTCGACCAGCCAGAGGCCCGCCAGCACTGCGACGAACAGCCCGATCCGGCCCAGCGTGTACTTGAGCGCGGCACTCACCTGCACCACTCCGTTCTCTCCGTCGCCCGCCACTGCCGGCGGAAGGGTCGAGCCGCCCGACGGGCGGTCGCGGTCAGCCGGTCCGGCGGGCCAGCCAGCGGACACCCGGGAACCAGAGGGCCGCGTACGCCACAGTGAACGCCGCCGCCGCCAACGCCCCGGAGAGCAGCGGCGGCAACCCCGCACCCAGACCGGCGATCAGCAACCCTGCGAACACCCCGACGGCAGCGGCGACCACCGCCGCCACCACCCGGGCGGCGCCGAACTCCCAGGCCCGGAAGTCGTCCCAGAACAGCCAGGCCGGCAGGATCACCGCCAGCCAACCGTTCGTGTGCCCGAAGTCGCCGGCGCCGATCGAGGCGAACGCCCAGTCGAACAACACCAACGCGAGCACGCCGATGACCAGGCCGGCCAGGCACACCCCGAGCAGATCGCCCAGGGTACGGATGCGGCCCTCGGCGTCCCGGCGGGGAAACCCGCTCTGCGGCTCAGGTCCTCGTTGCTCGGTCATCGACTGCGAGGGTACGTGGTGGCTCAGGCCCAGACCTGCTGCGGCTCGGCGCGCCGCTCGGCCAGCGACGGGGCCTTGTCGTACTCCCGGACCACGTTGTAGCGGGTGTCCCGCTCGACGGGCTGGAAGCCGGCGTCCCAGATCAGGTGCAGCAGGTCGTCCCGGTGCATGGTGTTCGGGGTGCCGTACGAGTCGGCGTCGTGAGTGATCTTGTATTCGACGACGGAGCCGTCCAGGTCGTCCACGCCGAAGTTCAGCGAGAGCTGGGCGACCGACAGCCCATGCATCACCCAGAAGTTCTTCAGGTGCGGCACGTTGTCGAAGAGCAGCCGGGAGACGGCGAACGTCTTCAGCGACTCGGCCGGCGAGGCCATCGTGGTGCGCGCCTGGATCCGGTTGCGGATCTTGCCGTCCGCCGAGTCGACGAAGTCGTGCTGGTAGCGCAGCGGGATGAAGACCGCGAAGCCGCCGGTCTCGTCCTGCAACTCGCGCAGCCGCAGCACGTGGTCGACGCGGTGCCGGGGCTCCTCGATGTGGCCGTACAGCATCGTCGCCGGGGTCTTCATGCCCTTGCTGTGCGCCAGGGCGTGGATGCGCGACCAGTCTTCCCAGTGGCAGGCGTGGTCGACGATGTGCTGTCGGACCTCCCAGTCGAAGATCTCCGCGCCGCCACCGGTCAGCGACTCCAGACCGGCGTCCATCAGCTCGTCGAGGATCTCGTCGGCGCTCAGGCCGCTGATCTTCTCGAACCACTGCACCTCGGTCGCCGTGAAGCACTTGAGCTTGACGTTCGGCAGCGCCGCCTTCAGCTCGCGCAGCACCTTCGGGTAGTAACGCCAGGGCAGCGTGGGGTGCAGGCCGTTGACGATGTGCAACTCGGTGAGCTGCTCGTCCTCCATCTCCTTGGCCTTGCGGACCGCCTCGTCGATGCGCATCGTGTACGCGTCCTTCTCGCCCGGCTTGCGCTGGAACGAGCAGTACGCACAGGACGCCGAGCAGACGTTCGTCAGGTTGAGGTGCCGGTTGACGTTGAACATCACCCGCTCGCCGTTCAGCTCGGTGCGCTTGTGGTGCGCCAGCCGCCCCAGCCAGGTCAGGTCGTCGCTCTCGTAGAGGGCGACCCCGTCCTCCCGGGTCAGCCGCTCACCGGCGTACACCTTCGCTTCGAGCTCACGCTTGAGTCCGGCGTCCATGGCACGTCCCTTCCACCTGCGGTCCGGATCGAGCGTACGTCGCGACACCGACGGGCCTGCCGGCACGGTCGCTGGCAGCGACCCACCTCACCAGACTCTCAGCCTCCCGTAACCCGACAACACATCGACATGAGTGGCGCGGTGCGGTAGTAACAAGGTGGGGCGGAACACACACACTGGTACCGTCCCGGCGGTCGCGCCCACCGAGCGCGGCGACGAGTGGTTGGACGGGGAGCGGCATGGTCTACAGCGGGCGCGGGCGACGGCAGCGACGACGGAGCCCGGTGATCTCGCCGGTCCTGCGTCCGAAGCTCTGGGCCGCCCTGCTCGGCGCGATCGCCGCAGCCGTGCTGGCCACCCCCGCGTACGCGGAGCCCGGCGTGCCGACCACAGTGCCGGACACGGGTTCGCGCCCGGCGGTCACCGGCTCGCTCCAACTGCCCGGCGGCGCGCCGGTCGCCGGCGTGCCCGCCCCTCCGGTGGTCAACATCGGCAACGGTCCGCTGGCCACTGCGATCTCCGCCGGTGAGGTCCAGGTCGGCGCGCTCGGCGAGGATTTGCTGGTGAGGCGGCAGAAACGCGTCGACGCCCAGGCGCAGCTCGACGCGGCCGGCAAGGCGCTGGCGACCGCGCAGGACGCCCTGCTCCGGGCCCAGCAGTCGGCCGACACCGCCGCCGCCGAGGCCGTCAAGGCCGCCGCCGCGCTGCCGCCGGGCGACTTCGCCCAGGACATCCGCGGGCTGAGCCGCCTCCAGGCGATCACCCGTGGCGAGAAGGTCGACGGCGGCACCACCGGCGTGGCCGGGGAGCTGTCCCGGGCCCGCGCGGGCGAGCAGGCCGCGTACCAGAAGCACAGCCAGGCCAAGGATCTGCTTGCCGCCGCCGAGGCGGAGTTCACCACCGGTGAGACGGCGCTGCGCACCGCCGAGGCGAGCCTGCTCAAGCTGCGCCGGGACAACGCCGCCGCGCTGATCGAGATCGAACGTCAGCAGGAAGCCGCCGAGCAGCAGATCGGTGCCGGCTACGTCTCCAACCAGAGCATCAGCGGCATGGCCGCGCACCCCCGGGCACTGGCCGCGGTCCGGTACGCGCTCGCCCAGCTCGGCGACCCGTACAAGTGGTCCGAGGAGGGGCCGAACCAGTTCGACTGCTCCGGCCTGATGTGGGCGGCGTACCGGTCCCCCGGCGCTGACTACTTCGACCTGCCACGGGTCTCCCGCGACCAGTACGCCGCCACCCGGGGCCGCACCGTCCCGCAGAGCGCGCTGCTCCCCGGCGACCTGCTCTTCTTCGCCTCAGGCAGCAGCTGGACAACGATCCACCACGTGGGCATGTACATCGGCAACGGCAAGATGGTGCAGGCGCCCACCACTGGCGACGTCGTCAAGATCTCGGTCGTCCGCTGGTCCCGGCTGTACGCCGCCACCCGGGTGATCGGCGCGGTGCCGGCACCGGTCGTGACCAACCCGACCCCGCCGGTGTCGACCCCGAAGCCCACCCCGTCGCCGACGAAGACCACCAAGCCGACGCCCACACCGTCGCCGACGAAGACCACCACCCCGAAGCCCACCGAGAGCGCGACGCCCACGCCGACGCCGACGCCGACGCTGACGACCACCCCGACGCCCACTCCGACCGGCAGCACCACGCCGAAGCCGTCGAGCACTGCGAGCAACCCTCCGACGACCCTGCCCCCGGCAACGACCAGCGCGCCGGCCAGCACGTCTCCGCCGACCACGCCGAAGGCCAGCACGAGCGCGTCGAGCAGTAGCAGCGCGACGGGCAGCCCCAGCGCCACGGGCTGATCCGCCACGACCGGCTCCGGCTGTCCGCTCGGGAAGATCTGTGGCACCGTGACAACCAGGCACATCCGACTCGACGTCACGGGTCCGGGTGCGAGCACGGCGCGGAGGGCGGAAATGGCCGAGCAGAGAGATCCGGCGGAGACTGTCGACCCCGTGGTCGACCAGGCCGGCCCACCAGGGCCGGACACCGTCGACCAGCCCGGCCCACCGGGGCCGGACACCGCCGAGCCGGTGGCTGCCAGCGACACCAACCCGGCTGCCACCAGCTCGACAGGCAGCGACACCAGCTCGACGAACGCCGGCTCCGCCGCCCCGGCGGACAGCGGCACCGCGGACAGCGGCACAGCGGCCAACGGTCAGGTCGGCGGTGGCACGGCAGCGGTCGTCGCTGGCGACTCGACCGACGACGCCGATGACGACGCGGCGGCCGGCGACGAGCGCCAGAGCCAGGCGGTGGCACCGGTACGCGCACGTGCCAGCGTCGTGACCGCCGGCGCTCTCCGCAGTGACCTGCCGGCCAGCGCTCCGGTCACCGCGACCACCTACCGTGCGACCGGCTCGGCCAGCCCAGCCGACGTGTCGTTGCCGGGCCAGCGAAGCGACTCCTCAGCGCCGGCCCGGGCCAGCGCCACGGTTCCGAGCAGCAGCCGGGGCACTGCCAGCGCCCTGGGCACCCCGGACCGTCGCGAGAGCGCGCCCGCCGTCTATCGAGCCGCGCCGGTGGGTGCCGAGCCGGCCCAACCTCCGACGCCGTCGACTCCGGAGCCGGAGCCGGACCCCACGCCACCCGGCCCCGGGCCGACCCAGCCGTCGCCACCGGAACCGGAGCCCGCGCCGGCCCCGGGTCCGTACCCGCCCGGTCCGGCGCCGACGCCGGGTCCCCGACCGACGCCGCCGCCCGATCCGGTTCCACCCCTTCCGGGCCCGCCGTCCCCGCCGCCCTCGCCGATGCCGCCCATCCCCGGTCCGCCGACGCCGCCCGTCCCGAGCCCGCCGCTGCCGCCACCCGGTCCGCCGGTGCCGGCACCACCGGCCCCGCCCGGCCCGATGCCGGCACCGCCGTTTCCGCCGCCGCCCGCGATGATCGACACGCCCGGCGTACGGGCCAGCGCCTCGGTCTCCGCACCACCAGCCGGGTGGTCGTCCCCCGCCGGGGTGACCCGCCCGACGTCCGGTGCCGGCTGGGCCGGTGCAGCCGTCTCCGCGCCGCCGGTGGTGCCCGCACCGGCACTGCCGAGCTGGCCACCGTCCACCGCCGGGGCACCTTCGTCGACCGCGCACGCCGGAAACTCGCGTGTGACCGCGCCGCCGAGCGGCCCGCCGGCTGGCTCCGCCGGACGGGACGCTGCCGGCGCCCGTGGTGGGCGGCGCGACAACCGCACCGACCTGGCCGGCACCGTCTACGGCAACGGCGAGGGCGCCGGCTTCACCACTGTCGCGATACCCGCCAACGCGGTGGAGAACTCCGGCTCGCTGACCGGGCACATCCTGGCCCAGGGGTGGTCCGACACGCCGGCCGAACGGTCCAGTAACGCCCGGGTGCTGATCGTCCTGGCCGCCGCTCTGGGGCTGCTGGTCGCGATCAGTGTCATGGTCGTCCTGCTGGCCGGCGACGCCCTGGACGGTCTGGTGGGCAGCGTGCTCAACGGGTGAGCCAGCGAGCGCCGGCGATGGTGAGTCCGCCCACTACGGTCGGTCAACCGACTGGCGGCTTCGCCAGACCGCCGTACACTGGTTGAGATCACTGACCCGGCGCGCGTGGTGTGCGCCCCTGGGCGATCTTGCGGGCGATCCGGCGGCACAGCCGCGGCAGGCCATCGCGAAGATGCGCCCCGCTCGAAAGGTTTTTGTTGACCACCTCTGCTGACCACAGCACCGTTACGTCCGTTTTCAACTCAGTCCCGGCGGCCGACGCCTCCCGGGAGCAGCTCGACGTCGCCCCGAGCGAGGCCGGCACCCCTGCGGTAGCGACCGCTCAGACCGAGACCGCCGAGCCGATGAGCTTCGCCGCTCTCGGCCTTCCGGAGCAGTTGGTCCGCGCGCTGGCCCAGCAGGGCATCACCAGCCCGTTCGAGATCCAGCGGGCCACCGTTCCGGACGCGCTCGCCGGCCGCGACGTGCTGGGCCGCGGGCAGACCGGGTCGGGCAAGACGCTCGCCTTCGGTCTGCCGATGATCGCCCGGCTGGCCAACCGCAACCGGGCCCGGCCGATGCGTCCGCGCGCCCTGGTCCTGGTGCCCACCCGCGAGCTGGCCATGCAGGTCAACGACGCCCTGGTGCCGTTGGGCAAGTCCGTCGGCATCTTCCTCAAGACCGCCGTCGGCGGCGTCCCGTACGACCGGCAGATCGACGCGCTGCGCCGCGGCGTGGAGATCATCGTGGCCACCCCGGGCCGACTCGGCGACCTCATCGAGCGGGGCATCTGCCAGCTCGACGACGTCGAGGTGACGGTGCTCGACGAGGCCGACCAGATGGCCGACATGGGCTTCCTGCCCGAGGTGACCGATCTGCTGGCGAAGACGCCCGCGGGCGGTCAGCGGCTGCTCTTCTCGGCCACCTTGGACGGTGACGTCGACGCGTTGGTCAAGCGGTTCATGACCGACCCGGTCACCCACTCCACGGCGCCCTCCACCGCCTCGGTGTCCACCATGGACCACCACATGCTGTTGATCCCGCCGCACGAGAAGTTCCCGGTGGCGGCCTCGATCGCCGCCCGGGACGGCCGGACCATGGTCTTCGCCCGCACGCAGCTCGGTGTGGACCGGCTGGTCGAGCAGCTCGCGGCCGTCGGCGTACGCGCCGGTGGGCTGCACGGCGGCAAGACCCAGCGGATGCGCACCAAGACGCTCGCCGAGTTCCGTGAGGGCCGGATGAACGTGCTGGTCGCCACGGACGTGGCGGCGCGAGGCATCCACGTCGACGGGGTCACCCTGGTGCTGCACGTCGACCCGCCGAAGGACCCCAAGGACTACCTGCACCGCGCGGGGCGTACCGCCCGGGCCGGCGAGTCGGGCGCGGTCGCCACGCTGGTGCTGCCCAAGCAGCGCCGTACCACCCTGGCGATGATGGAGAAGGCCGGCGTCGCGCCGGCCGAGACCCGGGTCCGGGTCGGGGACGCGGCGTTGGCCGAGCTGGTCGGCGCCCGCGAGCCCAGTGGCGTCCCGGTCCGCGTCGAGGCGGAGCCCCGGGGCTACGGCGACCGCTCGGGCGGACCGCGCCGGTTCGGCGACCGCCCGCAGGGCGAGCGGCGCTACGGCGACCGGCCCACCGGCGAGCGCCGCTTCGGCGACCGCCCGCAGGGTGACCGGAGCTACGGCGGCCGCCCGCAGGGCGACCGGAGCTACAGCGACCGGCCCACCGGCGAGCGGCGCTACGGCGACCGGCCCACCGGCGAGCGCCGCTTCGGCGACCGCC
>NZ_JBEYSL010000298.1:0-8417 GCF_040642735.1 Micromonospora sp. NPDC047753
CCCGAAGACCATCTCGCCGATCGGCGCCACCGCCGTCAACAGTGCCCGCCCTTCGCGTGCCCCGGTCGGCCGGGCCCGAGCGGTGCGCTGGGCGGGGCCGACCGGGTGGCCGTCACTTCACGCCGGCGGCGTCCATGCCGCGCAGCTCCTTCTTCAGGTCGGAGACCTCGTCGCGGATCCGGGCCGCTAACTCGAACTGGAGCTCGCGGGCGGCGGCCAGCATCTGGTCGTTGAGCTCCTGGATGAGCTGGGCGAGGTCGGCGCGGGCCATCCCCTCCCGTGAGGTGGCGCTCGCGGCGGACCGGCTCCGGCTGCGGGTCTCCTTGACCGGCGCCTTGCCTCGGGAAAGCTGACGCACCGCGCCGCCGACCCGGGAGTTTTCGGTGTCCTCCGCCTCGCGGTAGATGTCGTCCAGGATGTCGTGGATCTTCTTACGCAGCGGCTCCGGGCTGATGCCGTGCGCCTCGTTGTGCGCGATCTGCTTGGCCCGACGCCGATCGGTCTCGTCGATCGCCGCCGCCATCGACGGGGTGATCTTGTCGGCGTACATGTGCACCTGGCCGGAGACGTTACGGGCGGCCCGCCCGATGGTCTGGATCAGCGACCGGCCGCTGCGCAGGAAGCCTTCCTTGTCGGCGTCGAGGATCGCCACCAGCGACACCTCGGGCAGGTCCAGACCTTCGCGGAGCAGGTTGATGCCGACGAGCACGTCGTAGTCACCCTTGCGAAGCTCGCGCAGCAGCTCCACCCGGCGCAACGTGTCGACCTCCGAGTGCAGGTAGCGCACCCGGATGCCGTTCTCCAGGAGGTAGTCGGACAGGTCCTCGGCCATCTTCTTGGTCAGCGTGGTGACCAGCACCCGCTCGTCCCGGTCGGTCCGCAGCTTGATCTCGTGCATCAGGTCGTCGATCTGGCCCTTGGTCGGCTTGATCACGACCTCCGGATCGACCAGACCGGTGGGTCGGATCACCTGCTCGACGAACTCGCCCTGAGCCTGCTCCATCTCCCAGGTGCCGGGGGTCGCGGAGAGGTAGACCATCTGGCCGACCCGCTCCAGGAACTCGTCGAAGCGCAGCGGCCGGTTGTCGGCCGCGCTGGGCAGCCGGAAGCCGTGGTCGATGAGCATCCGCTTGCGGGACGCGTCGCCCTCGTACATGCCGCCGATCTGCGGGATGGTCACGTGCGACTCGTCGACCACAGTGAGGAAGTCGTCGGGGAAGTAGTCGAGCAGGGCGTGCGGCGGGCTGCCGGGCAGCCGCCCGTCCATGTGCATCGAGTAGTTCTCGATGCCGGAGCAGAAACCCACCTGCCGCATCATCTCGATGTCGTAGGTGGTGCGCATCCGCAGCCGCTGCGCCTCCAGCAGCTTGCCCTGCCGCTCCAGCTCGGCGAGGCGCTCGGCCAGCTCGACCTCGATGTCACGGATCGCCCGTTCCATCCGCTCCGGGCCGGCCGCGTAGTGGGTGGCCGGGAAGATCACCAGCTGGTCGACCTCGCGGACCACGTCACCTGTCAACGGGTTGAGGTAGTAGAGCTTCTCCACCTCGTCACCGAACAGCTCGATCCGGATCGCCAGCTCCTCGTACGCCGGGATGATCTCCAGCGTGTCGCCGCGAACCCGGAAGGTGCCCCGCTGGAAGGCCATGTCGTTGCGGGTGTACTGGATGTCGACCAGACGGCGCAGCAACTGGTCGCGGTCGAGCTCCTGCCCGATCTGCACCTTCACCGCCCGGTTGAGGTACTCCTCCGGGGTGCCCAAACCGTAGATCGCCGAGACGGTCGCCACCACGATCACGTCGCGGCGGGTGAGCAGCGACATCGTCGCCGAGTGCCGTAGCCGCTCCACCTCCTCGTTGATCGAGGAGTCCTTCTCGATGTAGGTGTCGGTCTGCGGGATGTACGCCTCGGGCTGGTAGTAGTCGTAGTACGAGACGAAGTATTCGACCGCGTTGTGCGGCAGCAGCTCGCTGAACTCCTTGGCCAGCTGTGCGCAGAGCGTCTTGTTCGGGGCGAGCACCAGGGTGGGGCGTTGCAGCCGCTCGATCAGCCACGCCGTGGTGGCGCTCTTGCCGGTGCCGGTCGCGCCGAGCAGCACCGTGTTGCGGTCGCCGCGCCGAACTCGGCGCTCAAGGTCATCAATGGCCGCCGGTTGGTCGCCGGCCGGCTGGAAGTCACTGACGACCTGGAAGCGGCTGTCCAGCCGGGGAATGTCGAGCGCCATGCCATCAACGGTACGCCGGAGGTCCGACAGGAACGGCCGTCACGCCAGGTACGTGATCGGCTTCAATATTCCCATTGTGTGGCCCATGTCACCGGGACTACCCTCTTCATGTAGGCCGCTCGCGGCGGCCGACCGGGCCGGTGGCCAGGCCAACATCACGGCCGGTCACCCCCGGCACTGCGGTCGCAGCACCCGGCTCGTCCGGCGTGCGCACCCGTGTGGTCGCGCTCGAGGCGCAGACCGGCCGCCGCGAGCGCCCCTGCTCGTCACCCCGGTGCCTCCCCGCCCGTTTCATCTCCGTGGACACCTCTCCGACCCCGGCGCCCGACACCGCCCGCACCGCCGCACCCCCGCCGGACGACCCGAGCACCGGCAAGGGCCCGGCCAGCGGCAGCGGCCCGAGCACCGGCAAGGGCACGACCGGCGGCAAGGGCACGGCCAGCGGCAGCGGGCGGCACCGCACCGGCCCGGCCGGCGGCACCCCGGCGGCCGGGCGAACCGACGACGCCAGGAACACGTCCACGGCCGGCCGAACCACCGAGACCGGTAACAGGCCCACAGCCGGCCGGTCCGCTGGCGGCGCGCGCCGAGCCACCCCCGGCCACAGGACCAACGACACGCGGCGGGCCGCCGCCGAGCGGAGCCTCGCGGAGAACCGCGGGACCACCCGCAGCGGCGACACCCCGGACACCACTGACACCACCGAGGCCGCCGACACCGCCGGGCCGCCCTCGGCCGGCCGTCGTCGGCGTACGGTGCTGCTGCTGCTCGGTCTGACGGCGGTGACGTCCGCGACGGCGCTGGTACTCGGGCTGTTGAGCTGGGCGCCCGACCCGCCCGAGCCGGCCCGGCCGCTGACCCTGGCGGAGGGTGAGCGGCTGGCCGCCGTGCGGGTCACCAACCTGCGGGACCTGCGCGCCGGCGTGCGGGTCACGGCCGGTACCGGCGCCGCCCGCCTCGAACTGGTGGGCTGGGTGGACTGGTCCCGGTCACTGCTCTACCTCGACGTGGGCGGGCCGGGAGCGGGTGCCGAACGCGGGCTGCTGCAGAGGAGCGGTCCCGTGCTGGTGATCCGGCCCGATCCGGCGGCGGTGCCCACTCCCGCCGCACCACCACTGATGCCCCCGACGGACCGGTGGCAGCTGCACCGACCGGCACCCGGGGCGCACCTGGCACCGGTGCTCGACCTGCTCCTCGATCTCGCCGCCGACCGCCCCGACCCCACGACCCGGACGGCACCGTCCGACGGGGCGCGGTGGATCGCCCGCGAGGCCGTCCCGGCCGGCCCGCTGGACGTCATACAGGCACCACTGCCCAGCGGCACGCCAGCCGCCAGCACGGCCATCGGCACCCCCAGCGCCGCGACGCCCGCCCCGGACGGACAGACCCGGTACTGGCTCGATCAGGACGCCCGCCTGCACAAGCTGGTAACCGTGCTGCCCGGCACCGGGCCGGTCACGATGACCTTCAACCGCGAGGACCGGCCGACACTACGACCGGTGGACGCACTCGGCGGTCGCCCCGGTCTGCCCCGCGCGCTGACCGACGCCGAGCAACGTCGGCTCGACCGGCTGCCGGCCCGGCTCCGCGCTCACGGCGGTGCCACCGTGACGCTGACCGCACCGATGGGCACTGAGACGAACCTGCGGGGCGCAGGCTGGTTGAGCTGGACCGCGCGCAGCGCGTACCTCGCGGTCGCCGACCTGGGCGTACCGGATCGCCGGACCCTGCTGCGCCGCGACGCCGCCGGCCTGGCCCGGGCGGACCTGCCCGCGGCCGATGGTGGCGGCGGCACCGCGGAGGCGCCGGCCCGGCCGCCGCTACCGCCCCCGACCGGGGGATGGCGCGTCTCCCGGCCCGCCCGAGACGACCTGAGTGTGCTGGTCGACGCCGCGATAGCCACCGGGTCGGTCGGGCAGCGCGGCGCGGCCGTGCGGGTACGCGAGGACGTCATTGCCGGACGAACAGTGGACGTCATCGAGTCGGGCCCGGCCGACGCGCGGCTGCGTTACTGGCTCGACCGGGACGGGTCGCTCCGCCGGCTCGAGTTGCAGACCGACGCCGGCGCGTGGGCACACCTGGATCTTCAGCCCGCCGTCGTGCCCCGACTGGCTGCCAACCCTCGGCCCTCGGCCTCTCGCTCTCCGGCCCCTCGGCCCGGTGCCCGCTGACCGATTCCTCAGGGACGCCAGCCGGTCTGCGCGGCCCACTGCTCGGCCCGCAGGTACTCCTCGTCGAACCACGGGTTGCGGCCCGTCCCGGAATCGCCGGCCACCGGGGCCGCGTCGATGAGATCCCGCTTGAGCAGCAGATACGTGGCTCGCTGATCCGGGTCGGCACGCAGATGGTCGCGCATCAACAGCGCGTACCGCCAACCCGGCGAATCCGCCACCCGCACGTGCAGACGGACAGGGCGGGCCGGGTCGGCACTACCGTGCAACCGCTTCTCCCAGCGGCCCCTGCCGGCCGGACGCGGGTCGTCCCACCACTGCCCCGGCACCCGTGGGAAGCCGGCGTTCGCCAGCCGATCGGCCAACGGCCCGTCGGCGTCGGCGAGGCTGGCGACAGCCACCTGCACGTCGATGACGTTCTGCGTGGCCAGGCCGGGCACCGCCGTCGAACCGATGTGATCGATCCGGAGGGCACTCGAGCCGAGCGCGTGCTGGATCCGGGCGGCCAGCCGCTCGTACTGCTCCGGCCAACTCGCGTCGGCCCAGGCCAACTCGGCCTCGTCGGGCGGGACCACCCGCCGCTGGCGCAGATTGTCCTCATAGGGCACCAACCGCTGCTTCCAGAGCAGGTCGACGGCTTCGTGCAGCGCCGTCAGGCTCCCGTCGTTGGTCAGCACCACGTCCGCCGCCGCCCGGCGGCGGGCGTCGTCGGCCTGGGCGGCGATCCTCCGCTCGGCCTCCGCGCGACTCATCCCCCGGTCACGCGCCAGCCGCTGCAGTCGGGTCGCCACGGCCGTCTGCACCACGACCACCAGGTGGTACGTCGGCGCGAGACCCACCTCGACCAGCAGCGGTACGTCGTTGACGACTATCGCGTCGGGTGCCGCCGCGGCGGCCAGTTCCGCGGTGCGGGCCCGGACCCGGGGGTGGGTGATCGCCTCCAGCCGACGACGGGCGGTCTCGTCAGCGAACACCACCGCTCCCAGTGCGGCACGGTCCAGTGCGCCGTCGGCGTCCACCACCGCGTCGGAGAAGGCGGCGACGATCTCAGCCAGCCCGTCCGTACCCGGCGCCACCACCTCCCGGGCCACCCGGTCCGCGTCAATCAGCACCGCGCCCCGCTCGACGAGCCGCGCGGCCACCGCGCTCTTTCCTGACCCGATCCCGCCGGTCAACCCCACCCTCAGCACCCGAACAGTCAACCGGATCGACAAGCCCGCCGCCAACCCACCCACAGCCCGGCGACCTCGCCACCACCCCACCCCGGGACTCGGCCATCCCCTGCTTCGACCGGCCCCCGCCGCACCCACAGGGGCCACCTACGCCCCGCACCCCGCACGCCACGTCCCGCGCCAAGATCACCGCAACATCAGGGATGTTGCTGCCTCCGACGCCCGCGAGACAGCAACAGCCCTGATGTTGCGCGGATCATGACGACGAACCCCGCCCCCGGAGACACCGGGAGCGGGGTTCGGGACGCCCACGACCGCCAAGATCGTGCTCGAACCAGGATGTAGTGGTCTACGGCGTTGGGGAGGCCCCTACATCATGGATCGAGCACGATCTTGGCGAGCCGGCGGAGCGGCGGAGCGGTCGGCGGCCGGCGGGGCGGTCGGCGGATACGGCGAGGGCCCCGCCCCCAGCGATCCGGAGATCGCGGGGGCGGGGCCCGTCGTCGTTCAGCGGGTCACTTACCGCCGGCGAGCTTCTCCCGCAGTGCGGCGAGCGCCTCGTCGGTGGCCAGCGTGCCGGCCGGCTCCTCGGCCTGCCGGCTCGGGGCCGGGCTGGACGAGGAGGTGGTGCCACCGCCGCCGGCGCCGCCAGCGGCCGGAACGGCCGGAGTCGGGTTGGCGGCAGCCTCGGCGTCGGCGGCCCGAGAGGTCTGCACCTGCTTGGTGTGGGCCTCCCAGCGCAGACGAGCCTCGGCGTACTGGTTCTCCCAGGTCTCGCGCTGCTTGTCGTACCCCTCGAGCCACTCGCCCGTCTCCGGGTCGAAGCCCTCGGGGTAGATGTAGTTGCCCTCGGTGTCGTACGTCGCGGCCATGCCGTAGAGGGTCGGGTCGAAGTGCTCCTCGCCCTCGACGAAGCCCTCGTTGGCCTGCTTGAGCGACAGCGAGATCCGGCGACGCTCAAGGTCGATGTCGATGACCTTGACCATGACCTCGGAGCCAACCTGGACGACCTGCTCCGGGATCTCCACGTGGCGCTCGGCCAGCTCGGAGATGTGGACCAGACCCTCGATGCCGTCGTCCACGCGGACGAACGCACCGAACGGAACCAGCTTGGTGACCTTGCCCGGCACGATCTGCTGGATCGCGTGGGTGCGGGCGAACTGCCGCCACGGGTCTTCCTGGGTCGCCTTCAGCGACAGCGAGACCCGCTCGCGGTCCAGGTCGACGTCCAGGACCTCGACCTCCACCTCCTGGCCGACCTCGACAACCTCGGACGGGTGGTCGATGTGCTTCCAGGACAGCTCGGAGACGTGCACCAGACCGTCGACGCCGCCCAGGTCCACGAAGGCGCCGAAGTTGACGATCGAGGACACGACGCCCTTGCGGACCTGGCCCTTCTGCAGCTTGTTGAGGAACTCGGTGCGCACCTCGGACTGCGTCTGCTCCAGCCAGGCCCGGCGGGACAGGACCACGTTGTTGCGGTTCTTGTCCAGCTCGATGATCTTGGCCTCGAGCTCCCGCCCGACGTACGGCTGCAGGTCGCGCACACGACGCATCTCGACCAGGGACGCGGGCAGGAAGCCGCGCAGCCCGATGTCGAGGATGAGGCCGCCCTTGACCACCTCGATGACCGAACCGCGGACGACGCCGTCCTCGTCCTTGATCTTCTCGATCGTGCCCCAGGCCCGCTCGTACTGTGCCCGCTTCTTGGAGAGGATCAGACGACCCTCCTTGTCCTCCTTCTGGAGGACCAGGGCCTCGATGTGGTCGCCAACCGTCACAACCTCGGCGGGGTCCACGTCGTGCTTGATCGACAACTCCCGAGAGGGGATGACACCCTCGGTCTTGTAGCCGATGTCGAGCAGGACCTCGTCCCGATCGACCTTGACGACGGTGCCTTCGACAATGTCGCCGTCGTTGAAGTACTTGATGGTCTCGTCGATCGCGGCGAGGAATGCCTCCTCGGAACCGAGATCGTCGTGGGTGACCCGGGTGGCGCTCGAGGGGGCCTCGATGCTGCTCGTCATGTGGGCGGTTGCTCCGGTCGGTGGGTTGTCACAGCAGGCTGGTGTGTCGCAGTGACCTGTTCGCGCCAGCGGATCCGTCGCCGGGCACACCGAACGATCGCCTAGTGAGATCATGATGTGGCTCCGTCGACCGCGCACCTGCTCCCTGCCGAGGCAACGCGATCCGCGAGCGCATCGTCTAGCCTACCGTGCGCATTACCACAGCGTGCAAGCCCTCCCGGGTTCTCTTCGTGCGATGACCTGCGAAAGCCGAACAATCGCCCGGAAAACACCGCTGCTGTCTCCTGCGTCACAGCAGCCCCTGCCGCCCCGTCGGTGCGCACCACGGGCCGCGCCTGGTCGCCCCGGCTTCCTGGGTGTTCGCTGCGGTGTCGCTGCCGGCCCGCCGGCGCGGTTCGAAGCGGCTCGGACACCGCGACGTCTCCCAAAGCCGGGTGGATCAAGCCCACCGCGCGAGGAGTCGCGCAGATCCTGGACGCGCCGCCGTGCCCAATGGGCTGGGCGGGGCCTAGCGTGAGCGCGTGGATGACGACAGCCGGGTTACCCGGCGCCGGGTGGGTGACGCCGAGGCCCGGCGCGCCAACCGCGGCTGGTGGGACACCGACGCCGACGACTACCAGGCCGAACACGGTGCGTTCCTCGGCGACGTGGACTTCGTGTGGTGCCCCGAGGGCCTGCGCGAGGCCGACGCCCGGCTGCTCGGCGACGTGTCGGGGCGGCGGGTGCTGGAGGTGGCGAGCGCTGTGAACGCGAGAATCGAGATCGCAAGCCGGAGCCTGCGTCTTCCGGTCGTTTCCCTCATGCGCGAAGACTCCTTTGTGGTGGT
>NZ_JBEYSL010000299.1:0-8391 GCF_040642735.1 Micromonospora sp. NPDC047753
GACGGCGTCCCGCAGGGCGTCGGGCGGGGTGTCCTTGAGGAGGAAGCCGGCGGCGCCGGCGCGGATGGCCTCGAAGAGGTACTCGTCGCAGCGCGTCGACGGGGCCGGCAACCGGTCACATGCTGGCGATCAGCCGCTCCACCCGTTCGTCGTACGCCCGGAACGGGTCCTTGCAGAGCACTGTGCGCTGCGCCTGGTCGTTGAGCTTCAGATGCACCCAGTCGACGGTGAAGTCCCGGCGCTTCTCCTGGGCGTGCCGGATGAACTCGCCCCGCAGCCGGGCCCGGGTGGTCTGCGGCGGGGTCTCCTTGGCCTCGAAGATCTCCGGGTCGGTGGCCACCCGGTCGACGTCGCCGCGGCGCTCCAGGAGCCCGTAGAGGCCCCGGCCGCGGCGCACGTCGTGGTAGGCCAGATCCATCTGCGCCACCCGGGGGTGCGACAGCGGCAGGTCGTGCTTGCGCTGGTAGCGCTCGATCAGCCGCAACTTGCTGACCCAGTCGATCTCCCGGGAGACCGGCTCCAGGTCGCCGGTCTCCACCGCGTTGAGCACCCGGCCCCACAGCTCGACGACCCGCTTGGCGGCCTGGTCGCCGCCGCGTCGCTCGACGAACTCGGTGGCCTTGGCGAGGTATTCCTGCTGGATGTCCAGGGCGCTGACCTCCTTGCCGTTGGCCAACCGCACCTTGCGCCGGCCGGTGATGTCGTGCGACACCTCCCGGATGGCCCGGATCGGGTTCTCCAGGGACAGGTCGCGCATCACCACCCCGGCCTCGATCATCCGCAGCACGATGTCGGCGGTGCCGACCTTGAGCAGCGTGGTGACCTCGTTCATGTTGGAGTCGCCGACGATCACGTGCAGCCGCCGGTAGCGCTCGGCGTCAGCGTGCGGCTCGTCGCGGGTGTTGATGATCGGACGGCTGCGGGTGGTCGCCGAGGAGACGCCCTCCCAGATGTGCTCGGCCCGCTGCGAGAGGCAGTAGACCGCGCCGCGTGGGGTTTGCAGCACCTTGCCGGCCCCGCAGATCAACTGCCGGGTGACCAGGAACGGGATGAGCACGTCGGCGAGCCGGCCGAACTCGCCGTGTCGGGAGACCAGGTAGTTCTCGTGGCAGCCGTACGAGTTGCCGGCCGAATCGGTGTTGTTCTTGAACAGGTAGATCTCACCCGCGATGCCCTCGTCGTGCAGCCGCTTCTCCGCGTCGACGAGCAGGCCCTCCAGGATCCGCTCGCCGGCCCGGTCGTGGGCGACGAGATCGGTCACCGAGTCGCACTCCGGTGTCGCGTACTCCGGATGCGACCCGACGTCCAGGTAGAGCCGGGCCCCATTGCGTAGGAAGACATTGCTCGACCGGCCCCAGGACACCACGCGACGGAACAGATACCGCGCGACCTCGTCCGGGGACAGCCGCCGCTGCCCGCGATAGGTACAGGTGACGCCGTACTCGGTCTCGAGGCCGAAGATTCGCCGCTCCATGGTGTGACATTAGCCGCCCGGAGGCCCGGTTCGTCACTGTCAGACCACAGGTCGTGCCCCGAGCGCGGTCACATACCGGTTGAGTGCGACATTCCGTCCGGACCGAGGCTCGCCACGAACCGCCGGCAGCTGTCGTACTCCGGAAGCAGACCCCGCTCGCGGACCTGCGCCAGAGTCGGCGCCGCGTCGTCGCGCGCGGACAGCAACGGGACATCGGCGGGCCACTCGATGCCCAACTCCTCGTCCAGCGGGTGCACGGCGTGCTCGCCGGTCGGGTTGTAGGTGGTCGAGCAGAGGTAGCTCAACGTCGCGTCGTCGGTCAACGCGCAGAACCCGTGCCCCAGCCCTTCGCTGAGGTAGACCGCCCGACGGTCGGTGTCGTCCAGCCGGACGCCCTCCCAACGACCGAAGGTCGGCGAGCCGACCCGCAGGTCCACGACCACGTCGAGGACAGCGCCCCGCACGCACGTCACGTACTTGGCCTGCCCGGGCGGGACGTCGGCGAAGTGGACGCCGCGCACCACGCCGCGCGCGGAGACCGACAGGTTGGCCTGGGCCAGCCGGAGCGGATGCCCCACCACCTCGGCGAGCCTGTCGAAGCGGTACCACTCCATGAACATGCCGCGCGGGTCACCGTGCTGCTGGGGGATGATCTCCCAGGCGCCCTCGATGCTCAGCTCCCGGATCTTCACCAGGAACCCCCGTCGTTGCCGGCCTGATCGCTGAGCAGACCGAGCAGGTAGGTGCCGTAGCCGCTCTTGGTCAGCGGCTCGGCCAGCGCGCGCAGCTGCGCGTCGTCGATCAGGCCGGCCCGCCAGGCGACCTCCTCGATGCAACCGATCTTGAGGCCCTGCCGCTCCTCGACCACCCGGACGAACTCGGCGGCCTGCATCATCGAGCTGAACGTGCCGGTGTCCAGCCAGGCGGTGCCCCGATCCAGCACCGTCACCGCCAGCTCCCCGGTCTCCCGGTACACCTCGTTGACCGCCGTGATCTCCAGTTCGCCGCGGGCGCTCGGGGTGAGCTTGCGGGCGATGTCCACCACCCGGTTGTCGTAGAAGTAGAGGCCGGGAACCGCGTAGCGGGACTTCGGCCGGGCCGGCTTCTCCTCGATCGAGAGAACCCGACCATCGGCGTCGAAGTCGACCACGCCGTACTCCTGCGGGTTTGCCACCTGATAGGCGAAGACCCGCCCGCCGACCAGGTCACTGTGGTCCGCGAGCTGCCCGCCCAGACCCACGCCGTGAAAGATGTTGTCGCCGAGGACCAACGCCACCGACTCGGCGCCGATGAAGTCCGCGCCGAGGATGAACGCCTGCGCGATGCCCTCCGGGCGCTCCTGACTGACGTACTCCAGCCGCAGCCCGAACTGGCTGCCGTCGCCGAGCAGCCGACGGAACTGGTCCTGATCGTCCGGAGTCGTGATCACCAGGATCTCCCGGACCCCGGCCATCACCAGGGTGGAGAGCGGGTAATAGATCATCGGCTTGTCGAAGACCGGCATCAGCTGCTTCGAGACCGCCCGGGTGATCGGCCAGAGCCGGGACCCGGTGCCGCCGGCAAGTAGGATTCCGCGCATCGGGGAAGCCTAGCCGCACCCGGGCACGTCGTGCGGGGGTCACACACCGGGCGCCGCCCCGCCCGTCGCGTATACTTCCGGACCCGTGAGGATCCTCGTCACCGGCGGAGCCGGATTCATCGGGTCGGAGTACGTTCGCCTGCTGCTGGGCAAGCCCCTCGGCAGCGCGGAGAGCGTGCCGACGCTCGAGCCGGCCGTCGTGACCGTGCTGGACAAACTGACCTACTCGGGCAACCTGGCCAACCTCGAGCCCGTCCGCGACGACCCGCGACTGCGTTTCGTGCAGGGCGACATCTGCGACCCGGTGGTTGTCGACGAGGCGGTGGCCGAGCACGACGTGATCGTGCACTTCGCCGCCGAGTCACACGTCGACCGTTCCATCGCGGGCGCCGCGCCGTTCGTCACCACCAACGTGCTGGGCACCCAGACGCTGCTCGACGCGGCGCTGCGCCACGGCACCAGACGATTCGTGCACGTCTCCACCGACGAGGTCTACGGCTCGATCGACGAGGGCTCCTGGACCGAGACCTGGCCACTCGCCCCCAACTCGCCGTACTCGGCGTCCAAGGCCGGCTCCGACCTGCTCGCGCTGTCGTACCACCGCACCCACGGCATGGACGTGGTCGTCACCCGCTGCTCCAACAACTACGGCCCGTACCAGTTCCCCGAGAAGGTCATCCCGCTGTTCGTCACCAACCTGCTCGACGGTGGCACCGTCCCCCTCTACGGCGACGGCGGCAACATCCGTGACTGGCTGCACGTGCACGACCACTGCCGGGGCATCGCCCTCGTCCAGCAGAAGGGCCGTGCCGGTGAGGTCTACAACATCGGCGGCGGCACCGAGTTGACCAACAAGGAACTCACCGGCCTGCTCCTGGACGCCTGCGGCGCCGGGTGGGACCGGGTCGTCCCGGTCACCGACCGCAAGGGCCACGACCGCCGGTACTCCCTCGACATCACCAAGATCAGCGAAGAGCTCGGCTACCACCCCAGCATCACCCTCGACCAGGGCCTCGCCGACACCGTCCGCTGGTACCGGGACAACCGCAACTGGTGGGAACCCCTCAAGTCCGCGCCGACCGCATGACCCGACTCCTCGTCACCGGCGCGGGCGGGATGCTCGGCCGGGACCTGGTCGCCGTGCTGGGTGCACGACCCGACCTCAAGGTGACCGCCGCCACCCGCGCCGACCTCGACATCACCGACCCCGCTGCGGTCCGCACCGCCGTCGCCGGGCACGACCTGGTGATCAACACCGGCGCGTGGACCAACGTCGACGCCGCCGAGGCCGACGAGGCCGCGGCGACGGCCGTCAACGGCCACGCCGTGGCCAACCTGGCCGCGGCATGCGCCACCGACGGGACACGGCTGATCCAGATCTCCACCGACTACGTCCTCGCCGGCAACGCGGACACCCCGTACCCGGAGGACGCGCCCATCGCGCCGGTCAACGCCTACGGCCGCAGCAAACTGGTCGGCGAACAGGCCGTCGCGCGGCTGCTGCCCGACACCGGGTACGTCGTGCGCACCGCCTGGCTCTACGGCGCGCACGGCCCGAACTTCGTGGCCACCATGCTCCGACTCGCCACCCAGCACGAACACCTCGACGTGGTCGACGACCAACACGGCCAACCCACCTGGTCGTACGCGCTCGCCGAACGGCTCGTCGCGCTCGCCGACGCGGCGCTGGCCGGTCACGCGCCGCCCGGCGTCTACCACGGCACCTGCGCCGGGCAGACGACCTGGTACGGGTTGGCGCGCGCCGCGTTCACGCTGGCCGGACTGGACCCGGACCGGATCCGACCCACCACCAGCGACCGGTATCCACGTCCCGCACCACGGCCTGCGTACAGTGTGCTAGGGCACAACCGCTGGGCAGCCGTGGGTCTACCCCCGCTTCCAGACTGGCACAGCGCCCTGGTTGACGCGTTCCACTCCCCCGCTCCACCCGCCCCGTGGAAGGTCGCATGAAGCTCACCCTCGTCACCGGCCTGACCGGCCTGCTGCTCCTCGGCACCATCGTCGAGCTGTTGCGCCGCCGTCAGCTGCGCGAGAAGTACGGCATGCTCTGGCTCGCCGTACTGATCATTGTGATTCCGCTGTCCCTTTTCCCCCGGCTGCTCGACAACGTCGCCGAACTCCTCGGCGTCGCCTCCGGTGTCAGTCTGGTGCTCTTCCTCGGCATCGTCTTCCTGCTGTTGGTGTGCGTGCACCTGAGCTGGGAGGTCAGCGCCCTGGAAGAAGAGACCCGCACCCTGGCCGAAGACTTCGCCCTGCTCCGCGCCGAGATCGACGCGGACCGGGCAGCCCGAGACGAACTGGTGTCGACCGATGGTTAACGGCAAGCGCACATTGATCATCATCCCGGCTCTCAACGAGTCGGGCTCGATCGCCGACGTCGTCGGCGAGGTCCGCGGCGAACTGCCCGGCGTCGACGTGCTCGTCGTCGACGACGGCTCCACCGATCGCACCGCCGCCGTCGCCGCCGCCGCCGGTGCCCTGGTCGCCAAACTGCCGTACAACCTCGGCGTCGGTGGGGCCATGCGCCTCGGCTACCGCTACGCCCGTGACCACGACTACGACGTCGCCATCCAGATCGACGCCGACGGCCAGCACGACCCCCGGTACGTGCCGAAGCTCGTCGACCTGCTCGAAGACAACGACCTCGTCATCGGCGCCCGCTTCGCCGGTGAGGGCGACTACAACGTCCGCGGCCCCCGCCGCTGGGCGATGGTCATGCTCTCCGCCGTGCTGTCCCGGGTCGCCCGCACCAAGCTCACCGACACCACCTCCGGCTTCCGGGCCGCCAACCGGCGGGTCATCGAGATGTTCGCCGGCTGGTACCCGGCCGAATACCTCGGCGACACGGTGGAGACCCTGGTGCACACCGCTCGCCGCGGCTTCCGCATCCGCCAGGTGCCGGTCGCCATGCGCAAGCGGATGGCGGGCACGCCCAGCCACTCCCCCGCCAAGGCGATGGTCTACCTCGGCCGCGCGTTCGCCGTTCTCACGCTGGCGCTCATCCGCCGGTGATCCGACGGCTACTGAGCCTGGTCCCGCCCGGCACCGTCGCTGTCGGTGCCGGGCTGGCCCTTCTCGGGCTCGCCTCCTACGTTCACCTCGCCGTCGCCGGCCACAGCCTCAGCCAGGCCGACTACTCGTCCCTGTCGGTGCTCTGGTCGATCGTGTTCACCCTCGGCATCGGGGTGTTCATGCCGATCGAGCAGGAGGTCGCCCGGGTCGTCGCCGCCCGACACAGCCAGGGGCTGCCGCCCGGCCCGGTGCTGGCCCGCGGCGTCACCGTCGCCGCCGTGATGCTCGCGGTACTGGTGTTGGCCGTCACCATCGGCCGTCAGCCGCTCGCCGACAAGCTCTTCGCCGGTGACGGCAACCTGGTCACCGTGCTGATCGGCGCACTCGCCGCGATGGCCGTCGCCTACGCCACCCGTGGCGTCCTCTCCGGCCTGCAACTGTTCCCCTGGTACGGCGCTCAACTCGGGATCGACGGCGGCCTGCGGATCATCATGGTGGCCCTGCTCGGGCTCGCCGGAGTGACGTCGCCCGTCTGGTACGGGCTCGTGCTCGTCGCCGCCCCCCTGGTCAGCGTCCTACTCACCCTGCCGCCGGTGCTGCGCGCCATCGGCGGAGGCCCGCCGGTCGCCTGGGCCACGCTGCTACGCGGCCTCGGCCTGCTCACCGCCTCCAGCCTGCTCTCCCAGGTCGTGGTGAACATCGGGGTGATCAACGTACAGCTGCTCTCCCCCTCCGACGCGGCAGCCGCCGGCGCACTGCTCTCCGCCCTCGTGCTGGTCCGCATCCCCCTGTTCGTCTTCGGCTCCCTACAGGCGTCACTGCTGCCCGGCCTGGCCACCACCGCCACCACCGGCGACCAGGCCGGCTTCCACAGCCTGCTGCGCCGGGCGCTCGGCATCGTCACCGCGCTCGGTCTCACCGGCGCCCTCGGCGCCGTGCTGCTCGGCCCATGGTTGGTCGGCACCCTCTTCGACGCACCCGGCGTTCTCGGCCACGGCGACTTCGCCTGGCTGGCGGCCGCCACGCTCGCCTACCTGTGGGCGATGGTGCTCGGTCAGGCCCTGCTCGCCCTCGACCGGCACCGCGCCCAGGCCCTCGCCTGGACCGCCGGCGTCGCCGCCCTGATCGCCGTGACGCTGATCCCGGCTCCGGTCACCCTGCGAGTCGAACTGGCGTACACCATCGGCTCCGTCATCGTGGCCGCCACCATGGCGATGCTGCTGCGCGGCGGCTTCAGCCGACCCACCACCCCCGCCCGGCCGCTCGCCGAGGCCGTTGCCCCTGCCGCATCCGGAGGCATCCGATGACCCGACCCCGGGTGAGCGCCGTCATGCTCGCCTACGGCCCGGAGCCCTACCTCGTCGACGCCGCCCAGGCGGTGCTGGCCAGCACCGACGTCGAGGTCGACCTCATCGTCGTCGACAACGGCTGCACCGGCGACGGCATCGACATCGTCAAGGGCCTGCCCGGGGTACGGGTGATCCGACCGGAGGAGAACACCGGCTACTCCGGCGGCTGCCGGGTCGGCGCCGCCGAAGCCACCGGTGACTGGCTCGCGTTCGTCAACTCCGATGCCGTCGTCGCACCCGACGCCCTGGCCAAGACCACCGCCGTGGCCGCGGAAGCGGGCGTAGGCGCGGCCATGGCGTCCATCCGGTTGGCCGACACCCCCGAGCTGATCAACACCAGCGGTAACCCACTGCACTTCACCGGCCTCTCCTGGGCCGGCGGCAACGGCGAACCGGCCAGCAACCACGCCGAGCGGCGGGTCGTTCCCTCCCTCAGCGGCTGCTGCTTCGTGATCAGCCGGCAGCTCTGGCGCGAACTCGACGGCTTCGCCGCCGAATACTTCGCCTACCACGAGGACACCGAACTCAGCCTGCGACTGTGGCAGCGCGGACTACGACTGGAGTACGTGCCGGACGCCGTCGTGCGCCACCACTACGAGTTCTCCCGCAACGCCCTGAAGCTCTACCTGGTCGAGCGGAACCGACTGGTCACCCTGCTCACCGCCTACGAGGCGCGGACACTCGTGGTGCTCGCCCCGGCGCTGCTGCTCACCGAGGCCGCCATGCTCACCGCCGCGGTCGCCGGCGGCTGGTCCCGGCAGAAGCTGCGCGGTTGGGGCTGGTTGTGGCGCAACCGCGACTGGGTTCGCGGGTCCGCTGGACGACGACTTCGAGCTGCCCGACTACGCGGAGCTGCGAACCAGCCCGTTCGGCATGCCCGGCGTACACCTGGCCACGCCGAACGAGTCCGAGGTGCGTGAGCTGGTCCCCGCGCTGCCCGGCGCGTCCCGACTGGC
>NZ_JBEYSL010000300.1:0-8374 GCF_040642735.1 Micromonospora sp. NPDC047753
GGTGCCGCGTGCGCCCCGGGTGCGTACGAAGCCGCCCCCACCCGGGGCGGCACGCCCCCACCCGGGGCGGCACGCCCCTCGGATCAGACGAACGCGGGCGGGGCCACCTCGGGCGACGCTACGAGCGAGACCGTGGGCGGCACGGCCGGCGGGGCCGGTGCGCGCAGCGAGCTGCGGCCCGCGGCCCAGCTGTCCAGCAGGTGCCCGGCGAACAGCCGGTCCACAGCGAGCCCGGCCGCCGCGCCGAACAGCACGTCGCGGGCGAGGGCCGGCTCGACGCGGACCAGTCCGCCGCACATGTCGTGCGCGGCGATCTGCTCGTGCACCGCGTCGGCCTCGACGTGCTCGTCGTAGAAGCGGGTGGCCACCTCGTCGAAGCCGAGCCGGCGCAACCCGTTGCCGTAGCGACGGTTGGGCAGCGAGGAGGTCATCTCGAACGCGGCCAGGTGCCCGAGCAGCGCGCCGCGCAACCGCCGGTGCAGCCCGAACAGCGACATCAGGTTGTTGGTCGCCAACGTCACCGCCGGCGCCACGTCGATGTGCGCGCCGTAGGCCGTGTCCAGGCCCAGCCGGTCGAGGGTGCTCCGGAACAGCTCGGCGTGCATCCGGTCCAGCCGCCCGTTGCCGTACTCGTCGGTCTGGATCTCCACGAGCGCGGCCTTGGCCGGGCCACCGAGGCGGGGCAGCGCCCAGCTGTGCGGGTCCGCCTCCCGCAGGTGGTAGACAGAGCGGTGGGCGACGAACTCGCGGAACTGGGTGAGGTCGGCGCGACGTTGCAGCGTCGCGGCCAACGCCGGACCATCGTCGGCGGCGACCACCTCGGCCAGGCCGGCCGCCACCCCGGCGGCGGGCACCGACGGCGTGCCGACAAGCCGACGCAGCGCCGCCTCGAAGACCCGTTCGCAGCGGCCACGCAGCGCCAGCAGCGTCGGCTGCCACTCCCACGACTCGTCCACCCCGAGCCAGCCCCGGTAGTGCAGCTCGTAGCAGAGGAACAGCGTCAGCTGCAGATCCTCGTCGGTGATGGGGTCCGCCGGGTGGAGGTCGACGCCGAGATCGGCCGGCAGGTCGTGCGGCGGGTGCCGCAGAGCCTCCACTACCGCTGCGGAGAGCGGGCCACGTGCCCTCGGCACTGTCGCGGGACCGTAGCGGCGGTCGGCGGGCTCGGACATGGGACCTCCAGCGTCATCGGGCCGCTACTCATGCCCTGGTCCGGGGTGGCTAAACGAGATCGTCCGCACTCGCGGTGACCTCGACCTGCTCACGGACCTTCCGGGCCGGAGCGCCCTCGGCGTACAGGCCGCGCAGGTCGGCGAAGGCGGGCTCCGGCGGTGCCAGTGACACCGCCGGGTCGACGACCGCCTCCAGTACGCAGGGTCGGTCCGCGGCGAGGGCCTCGTCCCAGGCCGCGCCGACCAGCTCCGGGCGGTCCACCCGCACCCCGTGCAGCCCCAGCAGCCGGGCCCACCCGGCGTACGGCACGTCGGGGCGGCGGTGGGTGGGGTCGGACGACGGTTGTCGCCCGCCACCCATGCCGTTCTGGTCCCGGTTGTTGAGCACCAGCACGACCAGTCGCGGGTCGCGCCACTGCTGCCAGAGGTGCGAGACGGTGATCAGTTCGGCGAGCCCGTTGAGCTGCATCGCCCCGTCACCCACCAGCGCGACCACCGGTTGGTCGGGCGCGGCGAGCTTGGCCGCCACCGCGTACGGCAGCGCGCAGCCCATCGAGCCGAGGGTTCCGCACAGCTGCGCGTTGACCCCCGGTGGCAGGGTGAGGTGGCGGGCGTACCAGTAGAGGACCGAGCCGACGTCGACGGCGACCGCGGCGGTGCCGGGCATCCGGGCGGACAACTCCTGCAGGACGAGCTGCGGATTGACCGGGTCCGCGGCGGCGGCGGCCCGCTCGGTCGCGACCTCCCGCCAGCGGTCCACCGAACTTTCCACTGTGGCGCGCCACTGCTGTTCGGACCGGCCACGCAACCGGCTCAGCAGCGCCCGGAGCGTCTCGGCGGCATCGCCGACCAGCGGAACGTCGGCCGGGTACCGGGTGCCGATCCGGCGGCCGTCGATGTCGATCTGCACCGTACGCGCCTGCTCGGGCATCGGGAAGTAGTCGGTCCACGGGTCGTTGGTGCCGACCATCAGCAGCGTGTCGCAACCACCCATCAGCTCGGCCGCCGCCGGGGTGCCGACCTCGCCGAGCACCCCGGTGTGGAACGGCAACCGCTCGTCGAGCACCGGCTTGCCGAGCAGCGAGGTGGCCACCCCGGCGCCCAGCCGGTCGGCGATCTCGATGATCTCGGCAGCGGCGTCCCGACCACCCTGGCCCACCAGGATCGCGGTCCGCTGACCGCCGCCGAGCAGCTGCGCGGCGGCGTCCAGGTCCGCCTCGTGCGGCAGGACCCGGGCCAGCGGCTCGCCGGGGGTCGCCGTGATCACCCCGGCGCTGTACGACTGGAGGTCGGGTACCAGCGCCTCCTGCAACTGTCGGGGCAGCACCACGCACGTCGGGCTGCGGGTCGCCGCCGCCGTCCGGAACGCCTGGTCCAGCAGGGCCCCCACCTCGTCGGGGCTGCGGCCGTACCGGACGAACTGGTTGCACACGTCACCGAAGAGCCGGCTCAGCCCGATCTCCTGGTGCGCGCCGCCGAGCGGCCCGGAGATGTCCTCCCCGACGATGGCCACCACCGGTTTGCTGTCCAGCTTGGCGTCGTAGAGGCCGTTGAGCAGCTGGACGGCGCTGGGGCCCTGAGTGGCGAGGCAGACCCCGATGCCGCCGGTGAACTTGGCGTGGCCGGTGGCCATGAACGAGGCGGTCTCCTCGTGCCGGGCCGGGATGAATGCCGGCTCGCCGCCGGTGCGGTCCAGCGCGTCGACCAGTGGAGCGATCGCCTCGCCCGGGTACCCGAAGGCGCGGGGTACCCGCCAGGCCAGCAGTCGCTCCACCACGACGTCCGCAACCGTTCGGTCAACCATTGCCGCGCCCCGGTGTGCTGGGGTCGACGTAGCGCAGTACCGCGCCGACGCCGTCGGTGAGGTCGGGCGCCTCGTCGGCGCCGAGCACGGTCAGAGCCGCGTCGGTGCCGACGAGCGCCCGGACCAGCGCCGCGTCGGCGCGTACCCGCTGCGGGTCGGCCACCGACATGGCGGCCAGCTGCCCCGGGTCGACGGCGATCTCGGTGGGTTCCGCGCCGATCCACAACTCACCGTTGGCCGACGGGTCGTCCACGATGATCATCATGTCGACCTGGTTGCGTTGCAGGGCCGAGACGACCGCGTCGAGCCCGCCGCCCACGTCCTCCTGCACGCCGAACTTGTCCAGCGCGGCGCTGATCCGCTGGTCGGCGATCTCCGCGATGGTCTGCACCGTGAGGTCGTCCAGCATCGTCTGGTCGGCGCCGCCGGCCCGCGAACCGGCATCGGTGCGGACCACCAGGTCCTGCCAGCGTTCCGGCATCTGAGCGGCGATCATTCCGGTGGCCCGGACGTCACCGGCGACCACCACCACGTCCGCGCCGACCCGGTCGGCCAGCTGCACGGTGGCCGCGGTGACGTCGCCGGCGTTCTGGTGCCACGCCTCCATGGCCGCCCGCTGGTAGCGCGACTGGGACCAGCCGCCGGGCTTCGCCCGCCGCAGCGGATACTCGTCCCGGCCGGCGACGTGCGCTCGTCGGGGCACCCCGCCGGCGCTGACCGCCATCGCGTCGGCGCCGAGCCGGTCGGCGACCACACGTACCCAGGCCACCTGCTCGCCGCGTTGCGCGAGCAGCGGCATCACGTGCGGCAACGGGCCGACGTGGGCCAGGTCCCGCAGTGGCGGCGCGGACAGGTACTCGGAGAGCACCACCTGGCCGTGACTGGCGAAGACCGCCAGGCCGTAGTCCCCGACCATCGGATCGTGACCTCGGACCACCCGGTCCAGCGCGGCGATGTTCGCCTCGTCCGCCCCCTGTTCGGCCAGGCTGCGTTCCAGGGCACGCCAGCGCAGATCCAGTGCGGGTTTGGCGTCCTCCGTGTCCGCGGAGGCGTCCAGATACACCGAGCACCACGGCCCGGGACGGTCGTAGAGCGGGCGCAGGAAGGACAGCTGCATGCTCGACCCCTTTCCAGCTCGGCCCCCCGCTTACCCGGGTCGCGGGGGATGTCACCTCGCGGCCGTGAGCCCGTGACCAGGTTTCATTCACGTCGTTCAACCGAGGACGTCGATACGATCTGTGAACACATGCGGACTCTCGGTGGTGGAAATGGACAGCGGACTCGACACGCGACGGATCGTGCACCCGACGGAACGAATCGTCACCGGGCGGTTGATCCGCCTGCTCGACGGCTACACCCGTGAGGTACGCGTCGGTCAGCCGGTACTGGTGGCGGTGCTCGCCGCGGCGGCCTTCGCCCGGCTGCCCGCGCTGCTGCTGCGCTCGCTCTTCTCGTTCGGCGGTGGTGGCACCCGTCGTCGCTGGAAGGAGCTGAAGCAGGGCCCGGAATACCTGGTCACGCCGGTGCGGCTCCGCAACACCGCCGGTCAGCTCTGCGAGGTGGAGCTGCACGGGCACCTGCCGCAGAGCGCCCTGCACCCGGCCGACCAGGTGCAGCTCACCCTGCGCCCGCAACGCGACCCGGAGTTGCCGCCCCGGATCGAGCGGATCGTCAACCTCACCACCGGGCAGTTACTGACCCCGCGTACGGCGACGCTCTGGTCGCACCTCGGGCCGCCACTGCTGTTGCAGGCGTTCCTGGGCACGCTGCTGCTGGCCGGCATGGCGGCCTGCTCCGCGCTGACCTGACCGACCCCCGGCGGGTCGACGGGTCGGCGGGTCGGTTCAGTGGGGTGCGCGGGCGGTTCGGCGGCTCAGCCGACCGGGGCGGGCTCGCGGGCCGGTTGCCGGTCGACGCCGAGCATGCCCCGGCGGCGGGCCCAGCGCTCGAAGACCAGTGTGGCGAACGGCGGCACCGCGCTGGCCAGGGCCACCGCCGTGGCCAGCAGGCTCCACCGGTGCAGTCGGGCCACTGCCAGCACCAGCAGGACGTACGCGACGAACAGGCCGCCGTGGATCGGCCCAAAGATCTTGACGCCCAGCTCGTTGTCCGGCGGACCGTACTTGACCAGCATGCCGACCAGCAGGGCCAGCCAGGAGCAGGCCTCGGCGATCGCCGCCGCGACGAACAGCCGGGTCACCTTCTCGCGCATCCGCACGCCACCACCTCTCGGGGCGCAATGCTATCGGTCCGCTCTGGCTGGGCTAACAGGGCTGGCAGTTGGGTAGGAAAGGGTCCTCGGGTCTTCCCCCGCCCGCCGACAACGTGCGAGGTTAGGGGGACCAGCGGTGACGGGGTGGTGACCATGGGCGAGGACGTCGGCGTACGAACCTTCAGTCGAGAGGATCGAGCCCGATACCGCGACAAGGTCCGCCGCTGCCTGGATGTCTTCGCCGAGATGCTGCGCGAGTCGCGCTTCGACCTCGACCGGCCGATGACCGGCGTGGAGATCGAGCTGAACCTGGTCGACGAGACGTCGGATCCGACGATGCGCAACGCCGACGTGCTGGCGGCCATCGCCGACGAGAGCTTCCAGACCGAGCTGGGCCAGTTCAACGTCGAGATCAACGTGCCGCCGCGCCGGCTGACCGGCACCGGCACCGCCGACTTCGAGGAGTACGTGCGGGCCAGCCTCAACGCCGCCGAGGTGAAGGCCCGGGCGATCGGCGCGCACATGGTCATGATCGGCATTCTGCCGACGCTGCGCCCCGAGCACCTGACCGCCGAGACGCTGTCGGCCAACCCCCGCTACAAGTTGCTCAACGAGCAGATCTTCGCGGCCCGCGGTGAGGATCTGCCGATCGCCATCAGCGGGGTGGAACGGTTGGTGGTCACCGCCGACACGATCACCCCGGAGGCGGCCTGCACCAGCACCCAGTTCCATCTCCAGGTCAGTCCCGCCCAGTTCGCCGACTACTGGAACGCCGCCCAGGCGGTGGCTGGCATCCAGGTCGCGGTCGGCGCGAACTCGCCGCTGTTCTTCGGCCGGGAGCTGTGGCGCGAGACCCGCATCCCGCTGTTCCAGCAGGCCACCGACACCCGGTCGGAGGAGATCAAAGCCCAGGGGGTACGCCCCCGGGTCTGGTTCGGCGAGCGCTGGATCACCAGCGTGTTCGACCTGTTCGAGGAGAACGTGCGCTACTTCCCGGCGCTCCTGCCGGTCTGCGACCCGGAGGACCCGGCGCAGGCCCTCGCGGCCGGTGAGGTGCCCAATCTGGCCGAGCTGCGCCTGCACAACGGCACCGTGTACCGGTGGAACCGCCCGGTGTACGACGTGTCGCGGGGCCGGCCGCACCTGCGGGTGGAGAATCGGGTGCTGCCCGCCGGCCCGACCGTGCTGGACACCATCGCCAACGGCGCCTTCTACTTCGGGTTGGTGCGCGCCCTGGCCGAGTCGGACCGGCCACTGTGGTCGCAGATGTCGTTCAGCGCCGCCGAGGAGAACTTCACCAGCTGCGCCCGGCACGGCATCGACGCGCAGGTCTTCTGGCCCGGTCTCGGTTACCTGCCCGTCAGCGAGTTGGTGTTGCGCCGGTTGCTGCCGATGGCGCACCACGGTCTGGACCGGTGGGGCCTCGACCCGGCCGAGCGTGACCGGTTGCTCGGCGTCATCGAGCAGCGCTGCCTGACTGGCCGCAACGGCGCGACCTGGCAGGTGGAGACGCTGCACCGGTTGGAGTCGACCGACCACCTGGACCGGCCGGAGGCGCTGCGCGAGGTGGTCAGGCACTACGTCGACCTGATGCACAGCAACCGACCGGTGCACGAGTGGCCGATCCCGTGAGCACACCGGACGGGTGGCCCGATCGGCGCGGGGCTCAGCCTCGCGGGGTGGGCACACCGAAGAGGTCGATGATGCCGCCGGGAAGCTGGGCGAGCAGGTCGTTTCGCTCGTCGTCGTTGAGCGCCTCGGCGACGGTACGCAGCACCGCCTGGGCGTGCTGACGCACCTGGTCCGCGTTCGCGACCTGCTCGCGATCCCCGACGTTCTTGAGGAACTCGCCGACGTCCCACCGGCGGCCCTGCGGGTTGCGGGTGACGGACCCGTTGAGCCGTTCCGGTAGCTGTGCCGCCAGGTTGTCCGCCTCCTGTCCGGCGAGCCGTTCACCGAGCACCGACAGGACGGCCTGTATGGACCGTACGGCCTCGTTCTCACCGAGGCCCGCGCGCTGTCGTACCGTGGCGATCATCTGCTCGTACTCCATGCCCCGCTCCTTCGGTCTCGTCGGCATGCCGTCAGGCGTGCCTGTTGACGAACGGGGCGAGTTCCCCGGCTCCCCGGCGACAAACGGGGTCACCGGCGGATCCGGACTCCCCGCCATCGGCGGGCGGGGCCTCACAAAACATGCCAGTCACGCCACTGCGCATTGCAGCTGAGCCAGGGCCGGGCCGTGTCGGAGACCCGCCCGGTGGTGCAGTGGCACCGCGAGTTCGCTTGAACGCGCATTGTCCCTTGTGGACCCCCACGCCGATCGATGGCTGTCATAGGCTGTGGCAGCTCGCACACATCGTCTGATCACGATGAGGGGACGCCGGTGGCCACTTCTGGAACAGACCCAGCCACGATCGAAGGGCCCGGAGTGCCCCTGTCTCGTCGGAACATGCTGCGGATGGGAGCGGCGGCGGCCGGTGGCGCGGTGCTCATCGGCTCGGCGCAGGCCGCGTCCGCGCAGGCCGCGCCGGTCGGTGCGAAGCGCGTCGTGCGGGCACCGGCGCTGGCACCCGGTGACCGGGTCCGGGTGGTCTCGCCCGGCAGCACGCCCGACCCCACGAACATGGCTCGCGGCATCGAGATTCTGCGCAGCTGGGGCCTGGAGGTCGAGCTGGGCAGGCACGTATTCACCAAGTACGGCTATCTGGCCGGCACCGACGCGCAGCGGCTGGCCGACCTAAACGCCGCGCTCACCGACCCGGGCATCCGGGCCGTGTTCGCCGCGCGCGGTGGTTACGGCACGCAGCGGATCGTCGACCAGATCGACGTGTCCGTTCTGCGCCGCGACCCTCGGGTGGTCGTCGGCTTCAGCGACATCACCAGCATCCACGGCAAGCTCTGGCGGGAGACGGGCCTGGTCACCTTCTACGGTCCCATGGTCAACTGGAGTGACGCCCGCACCGGCCCCGAGTCGGCCGAGGCCCTCCGCAGGGCGGTGATGACCACCGCACCGGTCACCATCACCCGGGACCCGGCCGAGACAGCCGCTTCCGTCGTGGTGCCGGGGCGGGCGTCAGGCCCGCTGCTCGGCGGTTGCCTGACGCTGATCTCCACCTCGCTCGGTGCGGAGGACTCTCCGAAGTTCGACGGCGCGATCCTCTTCTTCGAGGACGTGGACGAGGATCC
>NZ_JBEYSL010000301.1:0-8361 GCF_040642735.1 Micromonospora sp. NPDC047753
GGTTGTAGATGGACAGGTCGAGATTGTGCGGGTTGACGCCCAGCCCCACCGAGAGCGCGCCCTGCGGGTCGACACCGGAGACCTCTCCAAGATCCGGTCATCGGGCAGGCCGATCCGATGGTGGGTGCCGGATCGCCCCTGACGTGGCGATGGCCGGTGGAACCTGGGTACCACCGGCGGGTCGGAAGAGCCGACCGCGGTACCACGATGAGGGCTGCGCCCAGACCTAGCGTGGTGAGCATGATTCAGGTACGCGAGGTAACCAAGCGGTACGGCGCGAAGACTGTCGTCGACCAGCTGTCGTTCACCGCGAAGCCCGGGCAGGTCACCGGCTTCCTCGGACCCAACGGCGCCGGCAAGTCGACGACCATGCGGATGATCGTCGGTCTTGATGCGCCGACCTCTGGTGACGTGCTGGTCAACGGCAAGCCCTACACATCGTCGACGGCACCGCTGCACGAGATCGGCGTTCTGCTCGAGGCCAAGGCCGTACACCCGGGTCGCACGGCGGTCAGCCACCTTCTCTCCATGGCTCGGACGAACGGCATTTCGCGCTCGCGCGTCGATGAGGTGCTCGACCTGGTCGGCCTCGCGGCCGTCGCCCACAAGCGGGTCGGCGCATTCTCCCTCGGCATGGGCCAGCGGCTCGGCATCGCCGCCGCGCTGCTCGGCGACCCGGCCGTGGTGATGCTCGACGAGCCGGTCAACGGTCTCGATCCCGAGGGTGTCCTCTGGGTGCGCAACCTGCTCACCGGCCTGGCCGCCGAGGGCCGCACCGTGATGCTCTCGTCGCACCTGATGAGCGAGGTCTCGCTGATCGCGGACCACCTGGTCATCATCGGCCGGGGCAGGCTGCTGGCCGACACCACCGTGGCCGACTTCGTGACCGCCGAAGGGGTCCGGGTCGTCACCGCAGACCCGGATGCGCTGCGCACCGTGATCGCAGGTCCCGGCATCACGGTGACCTCGACCGGCGCCGAAGAGTTGCTGGTAGAGGGCACCTCCGCCCGCAAGATCGGCCTGGCCGCGGCCAGGCGCGGCATCCCGCTGTTCGAGCTCACCCCGCAGAACGCCTCGCTGGAAGAGGCGTTCATGGACCTGACCCGCACCGCTGTCGAATACGAGGCCGCCCGATGAAGATCACCCCCGGCGGTGTCATCGCCGCCGAATGGACCAAATTCTCCTCCCTGCGCTCCACCTGGATCACCACCGGCATCTCCGTCTTCCTCCTGATCGCCTTCGGCATGATCGCCTCGGCGTCCTTCACGGGCGACAACATGACCTCGATCGACCTGGCCCTGTCTGGCAGCATTCTGGCCGCCCTGGCCGTCGGCGTGCTCGGCGCGCTGCTGGGAGCGAGCGAATACACCACCGGCATGATCCGGGCGACCCTGACCGCAGTGCCACGCCGGTTGCCGGTGCTGTGGTCGAAGAGCCTCGTGGCGGGCTCGGCCGCCTTCGTCACAATGACCGTCGGCGCTTTCGCCGCTTTCGCAGCGGGGTCGGCCGTACTCAACGACAACGTCGACGCCTTGGGCCTCGGCGACGACGGCGTGCTGCGGGCCCTGCTCGGCGCCGGCGTCTACCTCGGCCTGGTCGCGGTGCTCGGCGTCGCGCTCGGCATGCTCGTCCGTTCCAGCGCCGGCGCCATCACCATCCTGGCCGGCCTGCTGCTGATCGTGCCCGGTCTGGCCCCGCTGCTGCCAGACTCGATCGCCGAGGCCATCACCCCGTACCTCCCCAGCAACGCGGGCGGCGCCGTGATGGCACTGACTCCCACGGACGGCACGCTGGGTCCGTGGGCCGGTCTCGCGGTCTTCGCCGGGTACGTGGTCGTGACGCTCGCTGCCGCCGCTTATCGGCTCAAGAAGACCGACGCGTAAGGGAGACTCGGGCGATGAGCACGCAGGGATGGCTCGTGGACCGGCAGGCACGGCTGCGGGCGTTCGACCGACGCCACCCGTGGGTGACGGACACCCTGGCAGCCGTCCCGATCGTGCTCTTCAGCATCCCGAACATCATCGAGAAACCCCTGTCGGCGACCATCGCGACGCTGGTGCTGCTGCCACCGCTCTACTGGCGGCGGCGGTACCCGTTCCCGGCGTTCCTGGCCACCGTGGCCACCGACCTGCTCCTCAGCGGGCTGGGCATCAGCGTCGGCGCCGGGGTGGTCCTGCTGGTGGTGCTCTTCGGGGTGGCCTCCCGAGGTACCTGGCGGTCGCTGGCCTGGGCGTCCGGGATCACGGTGGCCCAGCTTCTCGCTGAGATCTACCTGTTCGGGTCGGTCACGCAGAACCGCACCCTCACGTCGTTGCTGGCTCTCGGGGCGACAGTGGCGGCGGTCGCGTCCGGCGTCGCGGTGCGCACCCGCCGGGCGTACCTCATCGCCCTGGAGGACCGGGCCGCCCGCCTCGAGATCGAACGGGATCAGCAGGCCCGCCTGGCCGTCGCTGAGGAGCGGGCCCGGGTGGCCCGGGAGATGCACGACATCGTCGGCCACCACGTCTCGGTGATCGTCGGCCTCGCCGACGGCAGCGCCGCCCTCGCCAGATCGCGGCAGGAGCAGACCGCCGAACCGCTCCGACTGATCGGCGAAACCGGCCGCCAGGCGCTCGCGGAGCTGCGCCGGGTGCTGGGCGTGCTGCGCGGGGAGGACACCGACCCGCAGCTGAGGCCGCAGCCCGACATCGACGACCTCGACCGGCTGCTGCCGAGCGTGCGGGCAGCCGGGCTGCCAGTCACCTACTCCACCTCGGGTGAGCTGCACACCCTCAGCAAGGGGCTGCAGCTCGCGGTCTACCGCATCGTCCAGGAAGCGCTCACCAACATCCTCAAACACGCCGGACGGGGCGCGACCGCCGACGTGAGTCTCAGTGTCTCCGACGGAGAGGTACGGGTCCGCGTGCGCGACAACGGCCGGGGCGCCCCCGCCGCCCCGAGCCACGGTCTGCTCGGCATGCGTGAGCGCGGGGCCATGTACGGCGGGGTGGTGACCGCCGGCCCGGCCGAGCACGGCTGGGTGGTTGACGTCGTCCTCAAGGAGCCCACATGACAACCGTGCTGATCGCCGACGACCAACCGCTGCAGCGCATGGGCTTCAAGATGCTGCTCGACGGAACCCCCGGAATGACCGTCGTCGGCGAGGCCTCGGGCGGCGCCGAGGCGGTCCGGATGATCGACCAGAGCCGCCCCGACGTGGTGCTGATGGACGTACGCATGCCCGGCATGGACGGCATCGAAGCGACCCGCCGCATAACGGCGGCCGGCTCGCGCACCCGCGTCCTGATCCTGACCACCTTCGAACTCGACGAATACGTCTATGCCGGGCTGCGGGCCGGGGCGAGCGGCTTCCTGCTCAAGGACGCCCGGCCCGAAGAGCTCATCGCGGCCATCCGCGCCGTGGCTGCCGGCGACTCGGTGGTCGCTCCCAGCCTGACCCGCAAGCTGATGGACGCCTACCTGCAGGAATCGACGCCGGCCACGTCCGAGGATCCCCGCCTGGGGGCGCTGAGCGAGCGGGAGCGCGAGGTGCTCGAAGCGATCGGCCAGGGCGCCACCAACACCGAGATCGCCGAACGCTTCACGTTGACCGAGTCGACGGTGAAGAAGCACGTCGGACGGGTCCTCTTCAAGATCGGCGCCCGCGACCGGATCCAGGCGGTGATCTTCGCGTACGACAACGGCCTGGTCCACCCTCGCTGACCGGCGCAAGGGTGGTGACCCATCGCCCCGGTGGGTCACACGCCGGTTCGCCCGTCGATGCACTCGCGCAGGAGGTCGGCGTGACCAGCGTGCCGCGCGTACTCCTCGATCACGTGGAGGAGCACGTCGCGCGTGGCGTGGCTGCCACCGTCGACCGGCACCTCGCGGCCCAGGTCGGCCTCCTCGAGGGCATCGAGCCATTCGTCGGCCTTGGCGATCTCGGCCTTCCAGGTCGCGAAGGCGTCCTTCACCACCGCCGGATCCGCGACCGCACCCCCGAAGTCCCAATCCGGGTCTTCCTCGTGCTGGTAAAGGCACGGCGTGTCGGTCCGTCCTTGGAGTACACGCTGGAACCATTGGTGCTCCATCTGAGCCAGATGGCGGACCAGGCCGAGCAGGCTCAGGGTGCTGGGCGGCACCGAGCGTCGGCCGAGCTGCTCAGCGTCCAGTCCGTCGCACTTCATTTCTATGGTGAGACGGTAGTTGCCGAGGTACTCCCGGTAGGTGGCCTTTTCGCCGACGGGCTGACCGAAGGCTCTGGGGTCGTCCTCAGGGTCGGTCCACAGTTTACTCACGGCGCCACCCAATCGCGGGCGCACCGCACCAGTCAAGCGAGTTGCGGTGCCCCGAATTCGACGGCCGCCACGCGGAATTTGTTCGTCGTTCGCGCATCGGCCAGAAGCGAATGTCGCCCGATCCGATCCGTCCCAGGACATGCACGACAGCCGGCCTTGACGGTACGACGAGCCCGGTGACGATGGGTGACAGCCGACCTTGGCATGATCCCGGCCAGTTCCTAGATCGTTGACCGGTATTTCTCCTCTTCACTCGTGCCACTATTATCTCCTCCGCTCCCGGTCAATGGTCCCGAATGGAACCCCTGTCCGGAAACCTCCGGGCAGCCCAATGCTGGGATCTTGATTTGGTGGTCTTGTCGTACCGGGCCCCTACGATGTGCCGATGACGCGATTCGTGCAGCGGCCCGACTACGAGGGTGCGGAGTTCATCGACCTGTCAATGGCCAGCGCAACCTTCCGCGAGGTGGATCTCGGCGGCGCCCGGATGCGTGGCGTGCTGCTGTTGGACGCCGACATCGACGGAGCGATCGACGGCCTGCGCGTCAACGGCGTGGAGGTCATGCCATTGATCGAGGCCGAGCTGGATCGCCTGCACCCCGAACGGCTTCGACTGCAGCCAACCACACCCGAGACGATGTGCGATGCGGTGGATGTCATCGAGGAGCTGTGGCAAGCGACGCTGCGACGCGCAAGCGTGCTGCCAGAGGAAGCCGTCCACAGATCAGTGAACGACGAATGGTCGCTCGCCCAAACCCTGCGTCACACGATCTTCGTCGTGGACGCCTGGTATGGCCACGCGGCGGCCCTTCGCCCGAACCCGTTCCATCCGATCGGCGTACCCGCATCGTTCACCACCAACGGCACCGAGTTCGGCATCGACGAGTCGGCCGCGCCCACCCTCGGCGAAATCCTCGCCGTGCGCGCCGAGCGGATCGCCGATCTGCGCGCATATCTGGCGCAGGTCACGCAGGAGGAGCTGGATCGCGTGCGGGGGCCGAACACCGCGATCGGCTGCCCGCCGCCCGCCGAACGTACGGCGGTCAAGTGCCTGCAAGTCATCTTCAGCGACCAGTGGGCGCACGTGCAGTTCGCCGACCGCGACCTGGCCATCCTGGAACAGGAGTACGCGTGATGCTCCGGGAGGCCCACTGCTACACCGTCCGCGTACTCGTTTGGCCAAACGCAGAATTCGCCGGTGGTGTTGATGTGGTAGGTGTGACACGTCGCGCAGGTCCTGCTGCGGTACAACGATGAACGGCACTGGCTGCGGGTAGCGCCGGCCCGGGTGGGCCACCTGTTCCCCCGGCTGCTGGCGCAAAGCGAGTACAACCAGCGTCTCAAGCAGGCCGCCACGCTGATGGAGGCCGAGCTGCGGTGGCTGGCCGAACACACCTATGCATCCGCTGAACCGCTGCGCCTGATCGACGCCACCCCGATCCCCTGCGGGCAGCCACGCACCACCAGCCAACGCTCGGATCTGTTCGGCTGGGCCGGCTACGGCTACGAGTCGGCGCACAGCCGCTGGTACTGGGGGGTCAAACTGTTGCTGATCACCACCGCCGACGGCACCGTCACCGGGTTCGGCCTGGCCAACCCCAAACTGTTCGGCGAACGCGAAGCGACCCGCCAGATTCTGGCCCGCCAGCCCGCTAACCAGCCCGCCCCGGGCACCACCGTGGTCACCGACAAGGGCTTGTCCGGCCAGGGCAGCGAGCAACTGTTCACCGACCTGGGCCTGCTCCTGATCCGCCCGGCTCGCAAGGACGAGAAATGTTGATCGACGGTGCTCGGATCACCCACGGCGACGTTGAGTACGTGATCAAGGCGCATCCGGCCGGCACGGTGACGCTGCCGAGTGGTCAGGTCGTCGGTTGCGATCCGCTGATTGCCCCCGACACGGCGGCACCGTTCACGGTCACGGTCACTCCTGGCCGGTATCGGCTGGCCGCGTGGGTTGCGACGATCCACCAGAGCGGGAGCGGATCGCAGGACCGTACGGCCGCCCTTCAGCTCGTTGTGAGGGATCGGCCGACGGTGCGCTGGGAGCTGGCGCTGACGGACGGGCAGGAGCCCGTCGACCTGGGAGCGGACGGGTTCTTCGGCTATCCCGTCGACGCCGGCGTGGGGACACTGGCGGACGTTACGTCACCGAATTTCTGGTCATCCCGGACCAGACGGCAGAAGTCTGATCCAACCGTTGCCGCTGCACTTCGCCCTCCGCGGCGTCATTTCCTGGCCCGATCAAGCGCACATTCCGCATCCTTGTCGCGGACCATGAGGGCGTCCACGCGGTGCGCCCGCGACCATAATCAGCGTCGCCGCCCGCCTGGTGGACTCCTGTCGGATGTCGAACACTTCCCGCATGTCGGGCCACGGGTGCGCAGCCGGCGCGGGGACCGGCATCCTGGCACCGGACTGATCTCCCCTGCGGTCGGGTCGTCCCCAGAGCCCGTTGCGGGCCGGCCAGGGGGCTGTGACACGGATCCCGGAGAGGACGCCGCCGTCGGCCGACCAGGGGCGGCGCCGCCCACCGACGGGGCATACCCGATCGGACCCCTGCTCACAACCGTCCTTCCCGCCGATCCGACCAGCCGCCCCGACATGTACCGCGAATCGCGCCACAGTGGACTCGTGTGACGCACGGGCGAGGCCACGGCCCTTGCCATCGCCGACCTACCGTGAGCACGCCACCGCTCACAACGATGTCGCCCGGTGGCCGGCAGAACGGTCACGGACGCCAACGCGTGACGGTCCGTGGTGCGCAAATCGGGGGAAGAACATATGGACATCAATATCCTAGGGCCAGTGCGGGCGCGCGTCGACGACCGGTCCGGCGGCCAGACCACGACCATGCGGGAGAGCGACCTGGGGGGCACCAAGCCTCGCACGGTGCTCGCCGTCCTCCTACTCGCCAGAGACGGCGCGGTCGGCGACGACCGGCTCAGTGAGCTGCTGTGGGGCAGCCGGCCGCCCACCACCGCCATCGGACAACTGCACACCTACGCCTCCCGGCTGCGCCGCGAGCTGGGCCGCGAGGTGCCGCTGCTGCGGGTCGGGCGGGGCTACCGGCTGATCAGTGAGCACCTGCGGGTCGACTATGCCGAATTCCTGCGCCTCACGACCGCAGGCCGGCAGGCGCTGGCCCAGGGGCATCCCGAACGGGCCGCGCCGCAACTGCGCCGCGCCCTGCTCCTCTGGCGCGGAGACGCCCTCACCGACGTCACCTCCCACCTGGCGGCAGCCGAACGGCCACGACTGGAGGAGCTGCAGCTCGAGGCCCTGGAGGGCCGCGCGGAGGCCGACCTCCTGCTCGGGGAGCACGGCCGGCTGGTCTGCGAGCTGACCGGCCTGGTCGCCCGGTATCCGCTGCGGGAGCGGCTTCGGGCCCAGCTGATGATCGCGCTGTGTCGCTCGGGTCGCCAGGCCGACTCGCTCGACGTCTACCAGGCGGGGCGGCGGATCCTCACCGAGGAACTAGGCGTCGACCCAAGCCCCCTGCTGCAGGCAGCCCAGTGCGCGGTGCTCGCCGGCGGGACGGTGGCCAACGACGGCGCGGTACTGGCCGGCGTTCGATAGCGCCGGTCAGGTGGCCACGCCGTGGCTTCGGAAGAGCTCGTCGATGGCGACCTTGTCGAAAGTCTGCCCCTCGGCGAGTCGGCGCAACACCAGCAGGCAGGGCATGCCGAACTCACCACCGGGAAACGACCTGGACCGGGTCGCGCCGACGCAGACCGACCACGCGGGTGCCTGCCCGCGCGGCAGTTCCACCCCGGTCTCCGCGTCGAAGACACGGGTGCTGGCCGTCAGGATGACGCCGGCGCCGAGCTTGGCGCCGCGCCGCACCCGGCCCCCCTCCACCACGATCGACCGGGAACCGACGAATGCCTCGTCCTCCACCACGACCGGTACCGCGGAGGCCGGCTCCAACACCCCGCCGATGCCCACCCCGCCGGAGAGGTGGACGTTGCGGCCGATCTGCGCGCACGAGCCCACAGTGGCCCAGCCCTGGGCGTTGCGGCCGTGGCAGGTCACGCAGCTCACGTCGAACAGCGCCTTGCCCTCGGCGGCGGCGCCGGTCAGC
>NZ_JBEYSL010000302.1:0-8361 GCF_040642735.1 Micromonospora sp. NPDC047753
CGAGACCAGCGGCGCTAGAGTCACTCAGTGCGAGCACGAAAGATACTCTACGTCATCGCGGGAGTCGCGCTCCTCGCGGCATGTGCCGTCCTGGCTCGCGACCCGCAGAATCTCGACCTCGCCGACAAGTACGCCAGCGTCCTGAGCCTCTTCATCGCAGGTACCGCCCTCCATCTGGGACGACGAACCAGGCCGCCGGTCGGCACAGACGATGACGAGATGGCGCGGAAGCTGGCTGAGCACGTCAAATGGCAGTGGCAGCAGGAGATCGGACTTCGCCTTCTGCAACACCCGAGGCCGCTGCGTCTGCGCTGGTCGCCATCTGAGCCCACGGCTGCGGGAGTACCACAGGCACAGCCCGGCCAGCTCGACCGTGACGGGCACGCCGCCCGCCAACTGGTCGCTCTGGTCGGCCGCACCCGTCCTCGGCACCTCGTTGTCCTGGGCGAACCGGGATCCGGAAAATCAAGCCTGATGGCCCTGTTCGTGGTCGATGCCATTGATCTGCGGGAAGCCGACGATCCGGTTCCGGTCCTGTTGGCACTGCCAACCTGGGACGTGGGCGAACCTCTGGACGAGTGGATCGCGCGGCGCATCGACGAGGACTACCCCGGCCGGGCCGGGCACCTGGTGCGTGAGCAGCGAATCCTCCCCGTCCTCGATGGTTTGGACGAACTCTCGAGGACAGCGCTGCACAAGGCGTTCGACGAACTGAACCGGGTCGGTCCGACCTTTCCCGGTCTGGTCGTGACCTCTCGGCCCGCTGAGTACGATGACGTGGTCAGCGGTCGGGGCCCACTGTCCACCGCTGCCGTTGTCCGGATCGAACACGTCTCTCCGGATGACGCTATCGCCTTCCTTACCGAAAGCGATCTGCAGGGCAGCACCCGGTGGAAGCCCGTCGCCGAACACCTGCGCCGTGACCAGCGCGGCGATCTCGCGAAAACCTTCGCCAACCCGTTGATGATCTCCCTGGCCCGGTCCGTCTACCGATCCCCCAGGAGCGACCCGCAGCGATTGCTGACAATGGACGCGGATGCTCTTGAACGGCACCTGCTCGAGGAGTTCCTCACCAACGCCTATCCGGGAGACGAGCCCCGCCGCTGGCTCACCGCCCTCGCCGCCACCGCCCGACTGCGTTGGTGGACCATGGCCGCTCAGGTGCACCCGGTCGTCATAGTCGGCACCGTCGGCCTGGTCGTCGCGGCTCTCGGAGCGGCCGCTGGTGCCGGGTTCGCAGCGCTGAGCGGCTATCGCCCGGGCGTCGCGACCGCCTACGCGGCGGTGACCGGTCTGGCTGTCGGTGTCCTCGCTGGCCGTCGTGCCGCCCGTGTGCACCAGCCACCCGGCATGTTCGCGGTCATCGCCGCTGCCCTACGCGACGGTTTGATCAGCGGCGTGATCTTCGCGGCTGGCGCGACGGTCGTGTTGATGAACGCCACCTCGGAGCCGGCAGTCCAGTTCTTCGGTCCGTTCGGTGTGGTCGGTGTGGTCGGCGGTTCCATGCTCGGGATCATCAGTAATGGCCTGGCGGCGGGACGCCGGATGGTGCCCCAACGGTTCGGCCGCCGCCTCGGTGCCCTGCCCCGGCGAATGGCCGGAGGTTGCCTGACCGCCGCGCCGTTCACCATGGCGGTGGCTACAGTGATCGCCGCGCTCAACGCCGTCGACCGGTGGGATCCCGCGCGCAGTTGGCTCATCGTGATGCCGCAGGCCCTGCTGGACACGCTGATCATCGGTGCCGCCGGGGCCCTGGTGATCGGTGTTCCGATCGGTGTCGGCCAGTGGCTCAGCGTTCCCGACGAGGCCGACGAGCATGCGGGCAGCACCGCGACGTTCCGTTCGTCGCTGCGTGCCGAACGCGAGACGCTGCTGGTCAGCGTGGCCGGTGCCGCGCTCGCGGTGGGCGCGGTGACCGCCGCGGTGGTGGGGTTGGCCGGTGCCGGACTGGCCGGCCTCGGCGGTGGGAGCCCGGCGGTGGCGGCCGCGGTGGCGGCCGCGCTCGCGGCGACGGTGGTGGCGGTGCTTGCCGCGTTCGGTTCCGGCGCGCCATGGGTCGCGTACACGATCGCCCGGCTGTGGCTGGCGGCACGCGGTCGGCTGCCCTGGGACCTGACGGGCTTCCTGGAGGCCGCGCACCGTCACGAGGTCCTCCGCCAGGACGGTCCGGCCTATCGTTTCCGGCACGAGCGCCTACGCTCCCACCTTGCCGGTGCCCCGCCGCTGACGCCCAGGCGGGACCGGTTCGCCGTACAGCGCCGAAGCACCGTTGTCACCGCGCTCGCCGGCGTGGTCCTCATGCTGGTCACCGGCGTGACCGTGGTGCCCGACGCGCTCGAGACCGTGGCTTCGAAGCTGGCCGCCACCGCCTGCCGTGTCTCGATCACGGTCGCCGTCACCCCTGACCACCAGTCGAGGTTGGCCTCGGCCGTCAGCCATTTCAACCAGAGCCGTAGCGCTGTCTGCCAGCCGGTCCAGCTGATCACCGGCCCCCGTGACCTGCTGGCCACGCCCGATCCGGAAAAGGTCCAGGTGTGGATCCCCGCTTCGTCGGCCGTGGTCGACCTGATGCGGAGCCGCCACCCCAGGGCGGTCTCCGGCGGTGAGGTCGAGCGTCTCGCCTATGACCCCCTCGTCCTGGCCGTCCCCGAACCGCTCGTCCAGAGATTCGATGGCGCGGGCTGGCCGGCGATCGCCGGTTATTTGCGGAAACCGGGCTCGTCTCCGCGGGTTGTGGTGCCGAATCCCGCACGGTCGATCAGCGGGCTGAACGCCGTCCACGGAATCAGCAAGGAGCTTGGCGACACCGTCTCCGGCGCGGCCTCGGCCGAGATCACCTCCCCCAAGGTCATGCGCGACGTCGCCGCCCTGTTCGCCGAAGCCACGATCACCGAGGACGAGACCAGATTCCTCTGCGCCGGCGGGAGTGCAGCCGACGCAGCCGACACAGTAGTGATCACCAGGCAGGTCATCGTCAACGACGCCAACCAGGGCCAGCCGTGCCGGTTCGGTAGGCCCCCATTCCGTTGGGCCACGGTCCCGCTCGACGACAGCATGCTGCCGGCAGACATGCCCTACGTGGTGTTCTCCTCGGCGAGTAGGGCACAGGGAATCCTCGCTGACGCTCTCAGAAAGTTCCTCCGAGACAACATCGCTCACAGGTGGCCTCACCCACCCCGATCAGGCGCGGCCACCGGCTCAGGGCTCGCCCCCGGGCTGCTTCCAGGGCTCGCCGCACTGTGGGAGACGGCCCGCCCGCCGGTCACTGCGGTTCTCCTGATCGACACCTCAGGATCGATGAGGGGATACGACGCATATCTGATGCTGAAGGCGGTACGGGAAGGCGTGATCCGGCTCAGACCTGCCGACCGGATGGCACTCTGGACATTCTCCAAACGCGCCGGCGGCGTCGGTTCGGGGGTCCGGGCGCATGTGCCGACCGGCCGCGCCGCCGACGTCCGCGATCGGGTGCGAGACGAGCTTGACCGACAGTTGATCGAGGGTGCTGATTCGGACCTCAACGCGTCCATCCTTGCGGTGTGGCAACACATCCGGGAGACCGAGTCGTCGACCCGGCCGGTGAACCTGATCGTCGTGACGGACGGATCCAACACCAGTCAGCCCCGCTTGAGGGGCGGCGTTGACGCGGTGCGCCGGCACGACGGCACCATCGTCCGGGTAATCGGCATCACCCAGGACAGCGCCGATCCGGTCATCGTCGAGGGCCTGACCGAGATCGGTGAGGCGAGCGGTGGCAGCACCTTCACCGTCGCTACATCCGAAGAGGTCGCTGAGGCGTTGCGATTGGCGTTCACCCTCTATTGAGGGTGACCGACCGGTGTTGGCACAACCGCCGCAGCGGGGCTTGTTGGTCCCGGCCGTCGACCCCGGTGGCGACGGAGGGCGAAACGTCGGCATTGGCGCGTGGTGAACGACGGGTATCCCGGACGGCGGTCTGCGCCGATCATTGCTCGGAGATCGACACGAATGATTCTCACCTCCGGGTGGAACGCCCGGGCGCGGAGGACGAGACGTCGGCACCGGTAGCCGGGCGAGACCGTACGGCCCGACTCCGCGTCCCCGGAGGATCGCCATGCCCCGTCCCGCTCTCCGTAACCGGCTCGCGGCGTTCACCGCCGCCGTCCTGACCGCGAGCGTCCTGACGGTGACCCCGCCGTCACCGGCGCTGGCCGCCACGACGTTCGCCGCCAACGACTACTGCCTCGGCCAGTGCGCCGACATCCTGCCCCCCGGGCAGAACGGCAACGCCACGCTGGTCGCCATCCTGGCGCACCAGGCGCTCGGCACCCGCCCGGCGCACTCCAGCGACCAGCTCGACGAGTACGCGAACCTGGTCTACAACTACGCCGGGCTGACCGACGAGCAGATCGCCCACTTCTACAACGACGCCTCATTCGGTGTTCCGGCCGCACAGGTCGAGAGCACCGTCTCCCCGCGATCGGACGTCACCATCGTGCGGGACAAGGCCACCGGCGTCCCGCACGTCACCGGCACAACCCGCGCCGGCACCATGTTCGGCGCCGGCTACGCCGGAGCCCAGGACCGGCTCTGGGTGATGGATCTGCTGCGGCACGTCGGCCGTGGAAACGTCACCTCGTTCGCCGGTGGCGCTCCGGGCAACCGGGAGCTGGAGCAGAGCGTCTGGGCCAACTCGCCCTACACCGAGGCGGACCTCCAGGCCCAGGTGGACGCGCTGCGCACCAAGGGCGCCCGGGGTCAGCAGCTCTACACCGACGTGGTCGACTACATCGCCGGCATCAACGCCTACATCGACAGGTCGATCGCCGACGACAACTACCCGGGCGAGTACGTGCTCGCGGGCGCGGGCAAGCCGAAGCACTTCACGATGACCGACCTGATCGCCACCGCCGGCGTCATCGGCGGGCTCTTCGGCGGGGGCGGGGGCAGCGAGATCCAGTCCGCGCTGGTCCGGGTGGCCGCCCGCGCGAAGTACGGCGCCACGGAAGGCGACCGGGTGTGGGCGGCGTTCCGCTCGCAGAACGACCCGGAGACCGTGCTCACCCTGCACGACGGACAGAGCTTCCCGTACGGGGCGACGCCGCCGGGCGCGACGAGCGCGGTGCTCCCCGACGCCGGCTCGGTGGTCGCCGAACCCCTCGCGTACGACGCCACCGGCGGGGCCGCCGCCCGCACCGGTGCCAGCACCGCCACGAAGGAGCTGCTCGGCGGCCTGTCCAATCTGCGCGCGCACGGCATGTCCAACGCGGTGGTGGTCTCCGGACGGCACACCACCACGGGCAATCCGGTTGCCGTGTTCGGGCCGCAGACCGGCTACTTCGCCCCGCAACTGCTCATGCTCCAGGAGTTGCAGGGTCCCGGCATCAGCGCGCGTGGCGCGGCGTTCGCCGGGCTGAACCTCTACGTGCTGCTCGGCCGGGGCCAGGACTACGCGTGGAGCGCCACCTCCGCGTCGCAGGACCTCACCGACACGTACGCGGTGCCGCTGTGCACCACCGACGGCAGTGCCCCGACGCTGCGCACCAACCGCTACCTCTACCACGGGCAGTGCCTCGCCATGGAGGCGCTGGAGCAGCGCAACTCCTGGACCCCGACGCTGGCCGACTCCACCCCGGCCGGCTCGTACACGCTGCGCGCGTTGCGCACCAAGTACGGGCTGGTCTCCTATCGGGGCCTGGTGAACGGGCAGCCGACGGCGTTCACCAAACTGCGCTCGACCTACCGGCACGAGGCCGACTCGGCGATCGGCTTCCAGGCCTTCAACGACCCGTCGGCGATGGGCAGCGCGGCGGCCTTCCAGACGTCCGCAGCCGACGTGGGGTACGCGTTCAACTGGTTCTACGTCAACTCGACCGAGGCGGCGTACCTCAACTCCGGCGCGAACCCGGTCCGTCCGGCCACCGCCGATCCGAACCTGCCCACGAAGGCCGAGCCGGCGTACGAGTGGGCCGGCTGGAACCCGGACACCAACGACGCCACCTACATCCCGGCGTCGGCGCATCCGCAGTCGGTCAACCAGGACTACTACGTCAGCTGGAACAACAAGCAGGCGCGGGACTTCGGGGCGGCGGACGGCAACTTCAGCTTCGGCTCCGTACACCGGGCTCAGCTGCTCGACGGCCCGGTGCGCGCGGCGATCGCGCAGCGCAAGCTCGGTCGCGCCGACGTCGTGAAGATCATGGCGGATGCGGCAGTGACCGACCTGCGCGGCCAACAGGTCCTCGGTGATCTGCTGCGGGTGTTGGACAGCACGCCGGTCACCGATCCGGCGCTGGCCGACGCGGTGGGCAAGCTGCGCGCCTGGCAGCAGGCCGGGGTCCGCCGGGTGGAGACGTCCCCCGGCTCGAAGGTCTACCAGCACGCCGACGCCATCCGGATCTTCGACGCCTGGTGGCCGCTACTGGCCTCGGCGCAGTTCCGCCCCGGCCTCGGGCCGGACCTCTACGCCTCGCTGGTCGACGCCATCGAGGTGAACGAGGCACCGTCGGGCGGCCAGAACGGCGGGCGCGACGGCGCCGCGAACTGGGCGTTGCAGGGCCAGGCGCACAAGGGCTCGTCATTCCAGTACGGCTGGTGGGGCTACGTCGACAAGGACCTGCGCACCGTGCTCGGCGACCCGGTGGCCGGTGGGCTGGGCCGCGCGTACTGCGGCAACGGCAACCTCGGCGCATGCCGGCAGGCCCTGCTCGACGCGCTCGGTCAGGCCGCCGCGGTGCCGGCCACCACCGTCTACCCGGGTGACAAGTCCTGCGGGGCCGGCGACCAGTGGTGTGCCGACGCGATCGCCCACTCCGGGCTCGGCGGCATCACCCACCCGGTGATCGCCTGGCAGAACCGCCCCACCTACCAGCAGGTCGTCTCGTTCCCGGCGCGCCGGGGCGACGACGTCACCAACCTGGCGCAGGGCCGTCCGGCCACCGCGTCGAGCACCCAGTTCCTGACGGGCCACACGCCGGACAAGGCGGTCGACGGCAGCCTCGGCAGCCGGTGGGCGAGCAGCTACAACGACAACCAGTGGCTCCGGGTCGACCTCGGGGCGGCCCGCACCGTCAGCCGGGCCGTGCTGCGGTGGGAGGCCGCGCACGGCACCTCGTACCGGATCGAGGTCTCCGCCGACGGCAGCTCCTGGTCGCCGGTGTTCGCCACCACCACCGGCAACGGCGGCGTCGACAACGCCACCTTCGCTCCGGTCACCGCCCGCTACGTGCGGGTGTACGGGGTCAAGCGCGCCACCTCGTACGGGTTCTCGCTCTACGAATTCGAGCTGTACGGGAAGTGAGCCTGCCCGGAGGAGGCGGCGGAATCACTCGCCGCCTCCTCCGGTGCGTGGCATCACGGCCGACCGGCGTGCCGTCGGGTCAACAGAACGCGCTCACTGGCGGGACGGCTGCACGAGGAACGATCTGATGTGTTCCAGCGCCATGTCCAGGGCGACTTCCATGGGTGCGACGTCGTGCGCGGCGTTCGCCAACAGGTAGCCGCCCTGCAGAGCGGCCATCAATCCCGTGGCCAACTTTTCCGGGTCGGCATCCTGGCGCAGTAGGCCGCTGTCGCGCATTCTGTGCAGACCATCACTGATCAGCTTTTCCCATGCCGCGAATGTCTCCGACACTGACGATCGAGCCTGCTCATCCTGATCAGACAGTTCGAGAGCCATTGAACCGAGACCGCAGCCGTATCTGCCGTTGTTCAGCGAGTTGGCCTGGACCAGCGCGTTACGCCACCGGATCAGCCCGGAGAACGATTTCAGTCGTTCCAGCCCGGCGCTTTCCCGCTGAAGCACAAGCGTGCCCCGATATGTGACCAAGGCGCGCACCAGTGCCTGCTTGTCGGCGAAGTGGTGGTAGAGCTGGGACTTGCTCGTCTGGCTTGCCTCGCGGATGTCGTCGAGGGTCGTCGCGTTCACCCCGCGCACGAGCGTCAGCCGGTTCGCTGCATCGAGGATCCGCTCTCGCGTCGCGATGCCCCGTTGACTAATCCGCCGCCTGTTCGTCGGCGCAGTCACCTGCTCGTCGCTCATCCGTCAAGTGTATCCAGCGCTGATCTAGGGCGAGTTGGACTTTGGAGTCCAACAGGTGGACGTGTTCTGTTCGCTTGGCGTGCGGGGCGACCATTACCAAAATCATTGCTGGTGCGAGATTGCCGGGACCATCCGGTCCCATAGCGCGCAGAAATTTCTGCTGTCGCTGGGCCCAGCGCCGTGAGGCCTCCGGCGAGGTCCGCTGGTCTACTCGCCGGTCAAGCCGTCTCGGCGTGGGCCGGCGCGCGGAAGAAGACGGTCACCGTCACCGGCGAGGCGACCGCGCGTGCCATCACCGCAACACCGTAGGAAGGAAGGCAGCCATGCCCGTATCGGGTGGG
>NZ_JBEYSL010000303.1:0-8287 GCF_040642735.1 Micromonospora sp. NPDC047753
ACAGCGAGGCTTCCGGTTGGAGCATCGGATCTTGGGTCGACTGCTGTCTTGCCGGGAGCCTCGCCGCCTGCCGCGGTGACCTCGGTGACGACCTTGCCGGGCCACAGGCCCGAGGCGTCGACGTCGGCGATGGTGTCCTCGGCGACACGCTTCTGCCCGTCGCTGGTGTAGAAGATCGCCGAGCGGTAGCTGACGCCGATGTCGTTTCCCTGGCGGTTCTTCGTCGACGGATCGTGGATCTGGAAGAAGAACTCGAGCAGCGCGCGGAAGTCGGTCTTGTCGGTGTCGTAGACGACCTCGATGGACTCCGCGTGGGTGCCGTGGTTGCGGTAGGTGGCGTTCGGGACGTCGCCGCCGCTGTAGCCGACGCGCGTGGACACGACGCCGGGCTGGCGGCGGAACAACTCCTCCATGCCCCAGAAACAGCCGCCGGCGAGGATTGCCTTTTCGGTGTTCACGTCGTCTCCTTGCCTGTCGTCGTGCCAGCCCACCTGGACACGCAGGTACAGACGCTCTCCGGGTCGGCGGTATTCCCGCAGTCTCCGCGCTCCCTGGACTCCAAGGTCCATGAGGCGCGCGTCTCACCGACGTCGGGCCGCTGTGTAGCAATGAGGCTGAACTGGCACTTCGAGCCTGACCGCAGCGGTAACCAGGTGGAACATTAGTGGACTTGACAGACCAGTTTTACCGTGGCTAGGTTCGGGACGTTCGACGGGGTGGCTCTGGGAGCGATGCCGCCCGACCTGCCCGTCTGCGTCGAGGTCGACACACACCCCGCCATCCTCGGCGACATCCGCGCGCCCCAACCGCTGCCGACCAACCTGCTGCGGCACGGCGCCGAGGCGTGCCGCCGCCAATGCTGGGAAACGGAACTGCGCTCCTCGTGCCAGCGCAGACGAGGGCTGGATACAGGGAGGTGTCTGATGAAGGCGATCGTGGTGACGGACGAGGCTGCGGGAACGGCCGGGATGACGCTGGTCGAGCGGCCTGAGCCGGAACCGGCCCTCAACGACGTCGTCGTCCAGGTTCACGCGTCGGGGTTCGTCCCGACCGAGTTGGCGTGGCCCTCGACCTGGACCGATCGCCTCGGCCGTGACCGGACGCCGTCGATACCCGGGCACGAGCTGGCCGGAGTGGTCAGCGCTCTCGGGTACGGCACGACGGGACTGTCGGTGGGACAGCGGGTGTTCGGGCTCACCGACTGGACCCGCGACGGCACCCTGGCGGAGTACGTGGCCGTCGAGGCCCGCAACCTCGCGCCGCTGCCCGGTGACGTCGACTTCACTGTGGGAGCGAGCCTGCCGATCTCAGGTCTGACCGCCTGGCAGGGGTTGTTCGAGCACGGCCGCCTTCGGGTGGGGCAGAGCGTCCTCGTGCACGGCGCGGCCGGCGCAGTCGGGTCGATGGTGACGCAGCTCGCGCGTGAGTTCGGCGCCCACGTCATCGGCACCGGGCGCGCTGCCGACCGTGACAGGGCGCTGGACTTCGGCGCACACGAGTTCGTCGACCTCGGCAACGAGGCCCTGGAAGACGTCGGCGGAGTGGATCTGGTTTTCGACGTCATCGGCGGTGACATCGGGAAGCGTTCGGCAGGCCTCATTCGCGCCGGAGGAACACTGGTCTCCGTTGTCGGGCCGTCCGAGGCGCGGCCCGCGGACGGCCTGGCGACAGATTTCGTGGTGATGCCTGATCGCCCCCAACTGGGGGAAATCGTCCAGCGGGTACGGGACGGGCGACTGCGGACGAACATCGGCGCCGTCGCAGACCTCGACGACGCCGTCGCCGCTCTCAACCCGACCGAGCGGATCACCGGAAAGACGATCATCCGCGCTCGCTCCTAGGCCCGAGGGCAACCCTCGTCGCGGAGCGGGTTGTTCGCCGATGTTGGCCGCCTGCCACTGGACGGGATGGCACCCTGAGCACGTGGGTTGGGCAGTGAGCCGAGGGAAGCTGGCATCGGGATTACCGTGAACGGCCTCTGATGCGTACCGCGTTGATCGTAGTGGCCGCGCTGACGACCGCAGTGGTCGTGGACCTGATCTCTGGCCTGGTCTTTCGCCGGGTAGCCCGTGGCCGGTACCAGTGGCTGCTCGAGCCGCTGCGGCATGCCTGCCGCCGCCCGGCCGCGGCGCTGCTGCTGGTGGGGGCGCTGTACTACGCGCTGCCGTTGGGTCCGGCCGGGTGGCAGCGTCATCTGCGGCACATCGTCCTGGTGGCTCTGGTGCTGTCCGGGGCATGGTTAGTGATCAAGGCGTTGCACGTCGCCGAGGCGGTCGCATTCAGTCGACTGCCGGGTGACGCGGTCGCCAGCCGACGGGTCCGGCGGGCCCGGACGCAGATTCGCCCCGTGCGGCGGCTCACCGTCGCCGTGGTCACCATCGTCGCGATCGGCCTGATCCTGATCACCTTTCGGCCGGTACGCCTCTTCGGCGTCTCCGTGTTGACGTCGGCCGGGGTGGTCGGGGCGTTGATCGGTCTGTCGGCCCGTACCGCGCTGGGCAACGCGTTCGCCGGTGTCCAGGTCGCTTTCGCCGACGGATTGCATGTCGGCGACGTGCTGGTGGTGGACGGCGAATGGGGCCGCGTTGAGGAGGTGAAACTGACCAACGTGGTGATCCGGCTCTGGGACGAGCGAATGCTCATCCTGCCGACGACCTACTTCACCGAGCGGCCGTTCCAGAACTGGACCCGGAATGAGTCCAGAGTGATCGGCAAGATCCAGATTCATGTCGACCACACCGCCGACCTGGACGACCTGCGCCGGGAAGCACGCCGGCTGGTCGAGTCCTCAGCGCTGTGGGATCGCGACCAGTGGGTGCTCCAGATGGTCGACTCCACCCCGCAGACGGTGGTCATCCAGGTGCAGGCTTCGGCCGCCGACGGCGCCAGCGCCTGGGACCTGCGCTGCGACCTGCGCGAGGGAATGCTTCGCTACCTTCGCGACCGCCATCCCCAGTGGCTGCCCCGCACCCGCAGTCAGTACCAGCCGTGACCGATCAGACCCGCCCGCTCTCCTCATCCCGCCAGCCGTCGGGCTGAGGGTGATAGCCGTATGCCGCGGCTCGAACCGTCTCCTCGTTCTCCAGCCCAGAGCCAATCGCGCCGCCGACGGTGGCCAGCGAGCTGGTGATCCAGGCGAGCGTCAGATAGTCGGTGAAGTGGACTGGCCGCTGCAAGGTCTGTTCCAACACGGTTGTGTCGACCAGCAGCGCCCCGACGAGCACCGTTCCCACGAACAACACCACGTAGGACAGCACCGTTGCCAGAGTGAGGGTGAGGATCGTACCCAGGTTGAACAGCCGTGCCAGCTCACTCGGCGTCTCGCGGCTTGGCTTCTCCCACAGGTCGTGCGCGACGATCAGCCAGGCCACCAACGCTGTCAGCCCGAGCAGCATGATCACGGCAAGCCGGAGTCCGCCGAGGGCGTCGCCCATCTGCCAGATGGTGTCCGTGGTGAGCGCGAACGCGGCCGTGCCGAACGCGCCGACCAGCAGCTTCGACAGGCCCAGCAGGGCGCGCCCCGGACGGTTGGCGCGAACCATGCCGATCAACAGCCGTAGTCGGCCGATGAACCGCGAGGCGACGTAGCGCCGCTCACCAGTGTCGGTCTCGCCGACCACCCGGTGGATGGCGGGAACCCGGCTTGCCATCGTGGCCGGTGCCCAGCCGGCCGGCGGCATCCGCTCGTCGGAGGCGTCGGTCAGCAGCCGGCTCACCAGATCCGGAACGGCTGCGCGGGCCGCTCGCAGCTGGTGCAGTCCCAGGGCGGGCAGGGACACCACCGCGACTCGACGCCGAGCGGAGGTCTGCACGACCAGCGGCACCCGCTCAGCATGCAGCGGCAGGTCGGTCAGGCAGATTGCGACGTCCCACTGGTCGTCGGCGCGCCGCTGGGCAAGATCATCGAGTAGTGCCTCAACGCCGCCGTCGCGGCGCGGCGCTACTGCTCCCCAGCCTTCCCGGACGGTCCACCGCACGTCCGCGTTGACCCGCTCGGCGAGCCCGCTGGTCAGTTCGGTGGTGAGCCGCGCGGCCACCCGGGCCGGATGATCCGGCGGGGTTGCCACGAGCCCGACGACGATCTCCGGGCGGTCCTGTGCACTCTGCGTCATCGATGCTCCTCGCCGGTAGCCGGGCTCGGCCGCTGGCCGCGAACGACACCGGGGGACCTACGCGCCGTCGCGGCAGCTCCCCGTGCCGGCTGAGGTAGCGGGAGCAGGCCACCGAGAGGAGCACCCGACCAGCCCGTACAGCGCCACCGCGACGCACTCGTCGAACCGGGCGCCCCGCCCACGCAGCCTAAGAGACCACCCCCGGTCGGTGCGGCGGATTCAGTGGAAGGGGCTCACGGTCAGGACGATTCGTCCGAAGACCTCGCCACCGTCCATCTTCTGGTGCGCCACCACCGCCCGCTCCAGCGGCAGAACCTCGTGCACCACGGTCTGGAGTTCCCCGCGAGCGGCGGCGGCGAACTGCTCCGTGCGTACGGCCTGTCGAGCGGCCGCCGTCACCGTCGCCGCGCTGAAGGTGGCGAACGACATCGACTTCTGGAACGCGGCCATCAACCTCGTCCCGAAATCCGCTGGCGGTTGGCCGCCGACCGCCCCGACGGCCACGAGCCGGCCGTTGGGGTTGAGTCGGTCGAAGAACGCGGGCATGTCCGGGCCCGCGACGACGTCGATGATGACGTCGTAGCCGGTGGGACCGTCCGAACCCCCAGCCCCGGAGCGGTCCAGCACGTGGGTAGCACCAAGGCTGCGCAGCCGGCGGCCGCGCTCAGGCGACGAGGTCGTGACCGCGACGGCGCTGGCACCACCGCTGGCGGCGAGCTGCACCGCCATGATCCCGATACTGCCGGCCGCGCCACGGACCAGGACCGTCTCGCCGGGCGAGAAGTGCGCGTGGGCGAGGCCGAAGTGAGCCACGCCCCCGGAGCTGCCGAGCGTCACCGCGTCGACTGCGGAGAGGCCCGCCGGCAGGGACAGAACCTCAGCGATCGGGGCGACCGCCTGCTCGGCGTAGCCGCCGCCCGTACCCGTGAAGGCCCAGACGCGTTGCCCGATCCACGCGGGGTCGACGCCGTCGCCCACGGCCGTGATCGTGCCGGCAACCTCGCCGCCCGGAATGTGACCCTCGCGGAAGCCGTACGCGGCCAGAGCGCCGCTTCGGATCAGGACGTCGGCGCCAGCCACACCGGCCGCCTCAATGGTGATCAACGCCTGCCCCGGAGCGGGCACCGGGACAGGAAGGTCGACGACCGCCAGCCCACGGGGATCGCCGAACTTCCTGATCATTACTGCCTTCACTGATCGTCACCCTTCCCACGTCAGTCCTGCGGACGCCCGAACGGTAGTGGACGGATGCGTCCGTTTAGCTAGAGTGAGGGAGTGGGTGGCCATCTGACTCAGAACCTGCGGTCGGACGCGCTGGACAACCGTGAGCGCATCCTCGACACCGCCCGGGCGGTTTTCGCCGCCGAAGGCATGGACGTGCCGATGCGTGAGATAGCCCGACGCGCCGGAGTCGGCCCCGCCACCCTCTACCGCCGATTCCCCACCAAGCAGGCGTTGGCCACGGAGGCGTTCGCGGATCAGATGAACGCGTGCGTCGCCGTCGTCGACGAAGGGCTCACCGACCCTGACCCCTGGCGCGGCCTGTGTCTCGTGATCGAACAACTGTGTGAGCTGCAAGCCCGAAGCCGAGGCTTCACCGCGGCGTTCACCTCGGCATTTCCCCACGCCGTGGACCTCGCCGCGAAGCGCGAAGCCGCCCTCACCTCGCTCGCCGAACTGATGCGCCGGGCCAAGGGCACCGGCCACCTGCGGCCGGACGTGGGCCTGGACGACCTCGTTCTCATGCTGATGGCCAACGGTGGCCTGTACGCTACCTCGACGAACGCGCGGGCTGCCGCCTCTCGGCGCTTCGCCGCGCTCACGATCGAGGCGTTTCGCACCTGATCGGCACCCGGCTGGCGGCACGCGGACAATGGGGCGATGAAGCGAGAAGTGAACCTGATGCGGTTGACCGGCACGCGTGCCGACGGCGCGGTGGCGACGGGCGCGGCGGCTACCGGCGCGCGGGCTGCGGGCGCGGCGTCGGTCGGTGCCCTCGCCGTGGGGGCGCTGGCCGCCGGGGCCGTGGCCGTCGGGGCGCTGGTCATCGGGCGGCTGGTGATCCGCCGGGCGGTCGTGCGGGAGTTGCGCGTCGGCCGGTTGGAGATCGACGAGTTGGTGGTGCACAGCCGACCCACTGCTGAGGCATGACCCACGCGACACCGTTCGGTGCGCGCTCGGGCCGCCCGGGACGGGGTGGACAGCCTGTCGGTCTGCCCACCCCGCTGAGAGCGCCTCAGTAGCGACGCAGGATGCGCTTGTCGGCGTCCAGGTGGCGGTCGAGTTTGATCACGATGAACTCGTTGTTGTCCGCCTGGCCGGCCGTCCGGCCCGCCGACGACGGGAAGTTGTTGTCATTCAGGACGGCGAGCGTGCGGTCATCGAGGATCACCACGTCCTCGATCGTCTGGAACGGGAACGTGAACGGGTCACCGAACCCACCGACGTGGCGAGGGTTGGCGATTGCCATCAGGTCGGCGACCAGCGTCTTGTCGAGCAGTCCGTCGTGGTTCCGGTCGCGCTTGTCGGCGAGATAGATCTTCTTGACCTGTGCCGTCTCGCCCTGGCCGTTGTCCCGCTCGATGATCAGGAAGCGGTCGCGATCGACCATGATGGCGTCACCGATCGCGTGCGCGGGAGAGTCGAGCGCGTAGGCCCAGCGTCGGCCGGTGTAGGCGTTGGTCCGGGTGTCGAACTCGTTGAGCCGGAGGGTGCCGGCCGGATCACCAGTGGTCGTGCCCTCAAGCAGCGGGTAGAGCGTGCGACCGTCCGGCGACTGGGCCATTCCCTCGAAGCCCTTGCTGCTGGCGAGGTTGGCCGGGGTCGTGCCGCGGCCCGGGTTCTCGGGGGCGAAGACTCCGGGCAGCGGCACCGGCGTCTGCAGCAAGCGGCCCGCCCGGTCGAAATGCAGCAGGTACGGACCGAATTCGTCACCGACCCAGTACGTGCCATCCGCCGTCCGGGTGATCGATTCGACGTCGAAGTCGGCTCCGGTGAGCACGCGGTCGGCACGAGTGAGCGGGAATGGCACCTTGCCGTGCGGGTCGGTCAGGTTGATGCCACCGAGCACGTCCACGGCACCGCTGCCAAAGTCGGGCGCTACCCGCTGAACACGCAGCACGAAGTCGGCACTGTTGGCCTTGTTGCCGAAGCCGTTGTCGGACAGCACGTCGAAGGTGCCGTCGGTGTTGCGCAGGACGCCGCTGAACCCCTGGATCGGCTGGTCGGCGAACGGCGGGGTGATCCCGTTGATGGGGGCACTGCCGAGCGACGAGCCGGACGGTTCGCTGCCGGGAACGAAGGTTGCCGCCGGCAACGCGGCGAACGACAACAACTCGGCCTGGTCCCACGTGTTCCGCTCGGCCGCCGCCGCGGTCGCGGCGCCCGGCAGCGTCAGGGTCAACGCGACCGCCGCAGCAGTCAGGCCCACCCGCTTGCTTACTGCCATCAATCCTCATCTCTCCAGGTACGAGCAGAGCGTTCTCGGTCCGCTGGCACCGTAGAGCGATGTGGTGAACTCGAACTGGCCACAGGGGAATGTCCGCTCAAACCGCCGGCGGATGCCGCACGGCTGTCAGCCGCGCCGGGCCTCCCGCCTGCCGACGTACGGCTGGCGGGAGGCCCGGCGTCGGTCAGCCGTCAGCGGCCCTGCAGGCGCTTCACGTTGTCGCCGAAGGTCCACCCCTTCGACCCGTCCCAGTTCGCCGACCAGGTCATCAGGCCCTTGAGGCCGGGTACGGAGTTCCACGCCTGCGTGACCAACGACGTCGACAGGTGGCCGCCGCCGGCCCCGATCTGCGCGGGCAGGCCCGGGACCTGCTTGTCGTACGGCACCCGGATGGTGGTGCCCTGGATGGTGAGGCCGTTGTTCAGGCACTGGGTCTGCACCGTGAAGCCCTGCACGGTGCCCGCCGGGTACGAGTCGCCGGCGCAGCCGTACATGCTGCCGTTGTAGTACTGCATGTTCAGCCACCAGAGCCGGCCGTTGTCCACGTACTTCTTGATGATCGGCAGGTACGAGCCCCAGATCGAGCCGTAGACCACGCTGCCGCCGGTGACGTAGGCCGTCTCCGGAGCCATGGTCAGGCCGAAGTTCGACGGCATCCGGGCCAGCACGCCGTCGATGATCCGGATCAGGTTGGCCTGCGACGTGGACAGGGTGTTGATGTTGCCGC
>NZ_JBEYSL010000304.1:0-8277 GCF_040642735.1 Micromonospora sp. NPDC047753
CGTCGAGGTGGTCGACGGCCCTGATGGGGTCGGTGACGGCCTGGTCCTGGTCGGTCCCGGTGCTCGCCCGCCGACCGGCGGCCGGCGACCAGTCGGCCACCGCCGACGCGGATGCGGGCGAGGGTGGGCTCGCCGCCCGCCTGGAGCACCGCTGGCGGCCGGTGTCGGCCGGCTTCGCGGTGCCGATCTTCGCCCTCTTCGCCGCCGGGGTCACACTGCGCGGCACCGACCTGGGCGCCCTGCTGAGCGACCCGATCGTGATCGCCATCGTCGCCGCTCTGGTGTTTGGCAAGAGCATCGGCATCTTCGGCTCGACCTACCTGCTGGCCCGGTTCACCCGCGCCGAACTGGACGAGGACATCACCTGGACCGACCTGCTCGGAATCGCCCTGTTGGCCGGCGTCGGCTTCACCGTCTCGCTGCTCATCGGCGACCTGGCGTTCGGGGCGGGCAGTACGGCCGACGACCGGGTCAAGGCGGCGGTGCTGCTCGGTTCGCTGATCTCCGCCGGGCTGGCCGCCACCGTGCTCAGCCGCCGCAACGCCGCGTACCGCAGGGTGGCGCAGCGGGAGCGGTTGGACGCCGACGGGGACGGCGTACCCGACGTCTACCAGCACCCCGACGCCCGCTGACCACGCCGGCGCTGCCCGACGGCACCATGGCGCCGAGCGGTGGCGTGGCGCGGGTTCGCCGTCGTGCCGCGCCGCCGCACCAACCGCGCGCGCTCGCGCTCAGTGGCGACGGTCGGCGGGCGGCAGGTCCTCGGTCTCCTCGACCAGTGCCTCGGCCGTCGGCCCGGTGAGGTCGTCGCCCGGCACCGCCACCGCCTCGGCGCGATCCTGCTCGTCGGGCTTGCCGCCGCGCGGCGGCTCCGGGGCGGTGGCACCGCCGGCGTAGCCGTACTCGTTCGGTTCGTCGTGCCGGCTCATCTGGTCATCCTCCCGCTCTTCCCGTTTCACCTGTCGAGGCCAACGGTAGGTGGTGATCGTCCTCGGCGCAGCGTGCCGCTGATTGTCGGCCGGACCACGGGGGTGAGCTGCCGAGCGCCGCCCCGAGGAGCTGGCGCAGGGCGATGATCGCCACCGCGCCGGCCAGGCCGTTCCAACCCGGTTCGCCGGCGAGCCGGAGCAGGCCGGCCCCGACGAGCAGGTCCAGCAGTACCCGGACGCCGCTGCGCAGCGCCCCGGTGGTGAGCGTGGTGAGCACCCCGGCGACCAGCGCCAGGGCGGTGACAGCCGTGACCAGGGTGCCCATCACGCTCGACGCTCCCCCTCGGCCACCTGACGCTGCTCCTGACGGATCTCGCGGCCCAGGAAGTAGTTCAACGCCGTTCGGATCGTCGCGATGGCGGCCAGTTGGCCGATCTGCGTGAACGACGGGGACACCGCCGTCCGCAGCACGTCGGCCGCCAACTGGAATTCCAGGCCGAGGGTCAGAAAGCGGCCCAGCGACAGCCGGATCGGCGTGAAGCAGGCGGCGCTGCGGTGTCGCAGCCCTTCGACCACGAACCGCACCGCCGCCCACACCGCGCCAACGAAGATCACCATTGCGCCGGCCACCTCGACCACGGCAACCAGCACCTGGTCGCCCTGACGCAACAACTCGGCCGGCTCCACTCCGGGCCGTTACCCGCCCTCCGGGCAGCTAGTCGGCGCTCAGGTCAGATCGTTCACCGCCTCCAGGATCAGCCAGAGACCGGAGATGGCGAAGAGGATCGCGGCACCGTACTTGATGGTCTTCTCCGGCAACCGCCGGCCGAGCATCCGGCCGACCAGGATGGCCAGCGCGTCGGCGGCCACCATGCCGATGGTGGAGCCGAGCCAGACGCCGAACCAGCCGTACTTGGTGGCGAGCGTGATCGTGGCGAGCATCGTCTTGTCGCCCAGCTCGGCGAGGAAGAACGCCACCGACACCGCCACCAGCGCGGTCTTGTTGGTCTTCTCCGCCTTGCGCTTCTCCTCCTCGGTGAGCTTGTCCCCGCGTAACGTCCACGCACCGAAACCGAGGAACGCCACGCCGGCGACCAGGGAGATCCACTCGGTCGGCAGCACCGCCCCGAGACCCACGCCGATGGCGACCGACGCCAGGTGCACCACAGCGGTGGCGACCGTGATGCCGATCAGCACCGGAATCGGTTTGAACCGCGTGGCGAAGGTCAGCGCCATCAGCTGGGACTTGTCCCCCAGCTCGGCGACGAAGATGACGCCGAAGCTGACGACCAGCGCGGCGAAAAATCCCTCCATGACGTCCTTCCCGTTCACGCCGGGAGGAGGAACAGGGGCGCCCTCGACCCGGCTGCAACAGCCTGAGTCGAAGGTCTCGCCCGCCCCGAGAGAACCGGGGCCGCGTGGCCGGATGCGGAACGCACCAGTATGTCGACCACAACATTGGGGGCTACTCCCCTTCGCGCGTTCAGCCTATCGGATCACCTCCCGGACCGGCCGAGCCGGGTGAACAGACTCACCGCGCCCGCGCCAGCGTGACACCGAAGAGCGCGTCCGGATCGGTCCAGAACGCCGCCGTGGCGAAGCCGGCCGCGGCCAGCTCCGCCGCGATCCCCTCCCGGTGGAACTTCGCCGAGACCTCGGTACGCAGCTCCTCCCCCGCCGCGAAATCGACTGTCAGCCCCAGCACCCGCACGCTCATCGGCCGGGTCGCCCGCAACCGCATCTCGATCCACTCGTGGTCGGGATCCCACACGGCGACGTGCGCGAACGCGGCCGGGTCGAAATCGGCGCCCAACTCCCGATTGATCACGTGCAGCACGTTGCGGTTGAACTCGGCGGTGACCCCGGCGGCGTCGTCGTACGCCGGCACGATCACCGACGGGTCCTTCACCAGGTCCGTGCCGAGCAACAACCAGTCGCCGACCTCCAAAGCGGCGCGCATCGCCGTCAGGAACTCGGCCCGCTCGGCGGGCAACAGGTTGCCGATGGTGCCGCCGAGGAACACCACCAACCGCCGACCGCCGGTGGGCAGCCGGTCCAGTTGCCGGGTGAAGTCACCCACGATGCCCCGCACCCGCAGGCGGGGATAGTCGGCCGCGATCTGGGCGGTGGACCCGCGCAGCGCACTGACCGACACGTCGAGGGGGACGAATGTGCCCAGCCCACCGCGGCGGGTGAAGGCGTCCAGCAGCAGCCGGGTCTTCTCCGACGAACCGGAGCCCAACTCGATGAGCGTCTTGGCCCCGGTCAGCGTCGCGATGTCGGGAGCGTGCGCGGCCAGCACGGCCCGCTCGGCCCGGGTCGGGTAGTACTCGGGCAGTCGGGTGATCTCCTCGAAGAGTTCGCTGCCCCGGGCGTCGTAGAACCACTTCGGCGGCAGCCACTTCGACCCGGCGCTCAGCCCGGCCCGGACGTCGTCGCGCAGGCCACGCTCCAGGTCGCCCTGTTCGAGGTAGATCTCCAGGGGTTCCGCTGTCATCGGTTCGCTCCTCTGTTCGATCAGCCGTTTCGTGCCAGCCCGGCCCCGCTCACCGGGGTCGGCAGTGGACGTACCCGCACCTCACCCGCGGTGGCGACGACGAGGTGCCCCTCCGGCACCGACCGCCACCCGGGATCGTCGTCATGCGGCTCGGACGCGAGCAGCACCGAACCCGCCGACTCGCGCACCGACAACGCGTGCCCCGCCACGCTGGCCACCACCCGATGCCCGTCGGTGAGCAGCAGGTTGAGCCGCGACCCGGGGGCGGCGGCGGCGACCTCGGTCACCGTCCGCCCGAGCGCCTCTACCGGGTCGGCGCCGGCGCGCAACCGATGCCGCACCAGCGCCCAGAGCAGCGCCGAGTCGGTCGAGGCGTCCAGAGTGAGCAGGTCACGCACCGGCAGACCGGCGGCGAGCGGCACCACGGCGTCCGGCCAGCCGCGGACCACACCGTTGTGGCTGAACAGCCACCGCCCCTCGGCGAAGGGCGCCGCCGCACCGTCGAGCACCGCCATCCCGACCGTGGCCGAGCGCACCGCCGCCACCACCGCCGCGCTGCGGGTCACCGCCGCGAGTTGGGCGATGGTCGGGTCGCTCCAGATCGGCTGCGCCCGCCGGTACCGGACCGGCTCACCCTCACCCGGGTACCAGCCGACGCCGAACCCGTCGGCATTGATCGTGCCGCCGCCACGCATGTCGCGGGGCGCCCAGGACTGCCGCACCAGCGAGTGCGGAGGGTCGAACAACAACTCGGCCAGGGTGACCGGCGGCCCCAGGTAGGCCAGGTGGCGACACATCAGCGCCCCCGGCCCACCGCCGGGCCGCCGGTCGTGCGGCGACTCACCGGTACGACTCGTCCGGTCGCGCGTCCCGGGCGCAGCGGAAACCGCTGAAGATCTGCCGGCGGATCGGATAGTCCCAGTTACGGAAGGTGCCCCGGCAGGCAGAGCGGTCGGTGCCGAACGAGCCACCACGCAGCACCCGGTGATCGCCGCCGAAGAAGACCTCCGAGTATTCCCGGTAGGGGAACGCGGCGAACCCCGGATGCCCGTCGAACGCTGTCGAGGTCCACTCCCAGACATCGCCGATGAGCTGGTGCACACCCAACGGCGAGGCGCCGCCCGGGTACGCGCCCACCGGCGCCGGCCACAGATGGCGTTGGTCGAGGTTGGCGTGCGCCTCGGTCGGGTCGTCGTCCCCCCAGGGGTAACGACGCGACCGCCCGGTCGTCGGATCCCACCGGGCCGCCTTCTCCCACTCCGCCTCGGTCGGCAGTCGCTTGCCGGCCCACGCCGCGTACGCCTGCGCCTCGTACCAGCACACATGAACCACCGGCTCGTCGGCGCGGACGCGCGCCCACTGACCGAAGCGCCGATACGACCAGTCGTCGCCGTCGGAACGCCAGTGCATCGGGGCGCTCAGCTGCTCCCGAACCCGATGCTCCCAGCCGGCAGCGCTCCACCAGCGCTGTTCGGTGTAGCCGCCGTCGGCGATGAAGGCCGCGTACTGGCCGTTGGTCACCGGTGCGGCGTCGATGACGTACGCCGGGAGGTCGACCCGGTGCGCCGGACGTTCGTTGTCCAACGCCCACGGATCGGTGTCGGTGCCCATGGTGAACTCGCCGGCCGGCACCAGCACCTCCGCGCCGACCCGGACCGACGGCTCGGGCGGTGCCGGGGCGTGCAGCACCGCCGGCCCCGAACGCAGCTGGTGGGTGGCGAGCATGGTCTCGTCGTGCTGCTGCTCGTGCTGCACGATCATGCCGAAGGCGAACCCGTCGGCGACCAGCGGCCGCTCGGTGAAGGTCACCGCGTCGAGCAGGTCGTGCACCTTGTCCCGAACGGTCGCCAGGTAGGCGCGCGCCTCCGCGGGCGGCAACAGGGGCAGCGCGGGGCGGTCCCGGCGCGGCTGCTTGAACGCGTCGTACAGCTCGTCGATGTCGCACCGGACCGGCTCCCGGCCCCCGACGTCCCGGACCAGCCAGAGCTCCTCCTGGTTACCGACATGGGCGAGGTCCCAGACCAACGGCGACATCAGCGGTGAGTGCTGGCGCGTCAGGTCGGCGTCGTCGACCGCCTCGGTCAGCAACGCGGTGCGGGCGCGGGCCCGCGCCAACTCCACAGCGATGTGGTCGCGCAACCCCTCGCCGTCGACGCGGCCCGCCTGCGGGCCTCGCACCACCGGCTCACTCCTCGCGCTCACTGGTGTCTCCTCTCCGCGGCGGCCAGCCGCTGGCGTAGCCCTCGCCGGATCTCGTCGTGGGTGCTGGCCGGCAGCTCCAGTCGTGGCATGGTGCTCATGGCCAGGTCGAGCAGGGCCGCCGCGGCGGCGGCCAGCGCCGGGTCGGCCAGGCCGTGTCGGGCGGCGGCCGACCAGCGGTGCGCCACCGGCGTGGCGATCGTGTACGCCTCGCGCACGGTGCCCGGGTCAGCGAACAGGGCGGTCAGCACCGCCAGTGGCAGCCGCCAGCCTTGATCGGGTTGGGCGTCGAGGTAGCGCAGCTCCAGGTAGCCGCGCGGCCGTACCGGCGGAAAGAGGGTGCTGACGTGGTAGTCGAGGTCATCGGTGGTGGGCGGTCGTGGCAGCGCGCCGTCGAGCCAGTCGGCGAAGGTCACCCCGGGCGGCGCGGCCCAGTCGGCGCCGTGCCGGCGCAGACAGAGCAGCGGCGCGGCGAGCACGTAGCTGATCCAGGCGTCGATCGGATCGTCCTCGGCTCGGGAGGGCGACCAGACCGGGCGGGTCCGAGCCGGGTCGATGGCCAGCCAGGCGGCCATCCGGGCGGAGGCCCAACCGGTGCGCCGCCCGGCGTGTCGGGTGGCGGAGGCGAACGCCGCGAGCAGTGGGGGCCCGACCGCGTGGGCCGCGGCCCACCGGTCAGCGACCTGGTCCGGCTCACCGGCGTCGAGGCAGATCTGCAGGCCGGCGGTGCTGTACATCATCGTGCGGCCGGCCGGGCCGTGGCGGTCGAAGGCTCCGCGCATCGCGCGGTAACGGGGAGTTTCCACCACCGGGCGGGGCCGTCGGTGGGGGTCGATGCCGCTGCTGCCGAGGATCAGCCCGGCGGCGGCCAGCAGGTCGGTGACCTGGGCGATGTCGGCCTCGGTGGCGCGGATCAACGTGGCGACCGAGGGGCGGGGCGGGGTGGAGATCTCCAACTGGCCACCCGGCTCCAGGGTGACCATGCCGCCGTGCCGCAGCGGCTCGGCTGGGCTGGTGGCATCCAGCGTGGCGGGGCTGTGCCGCCCCAGCGCCGCCCGCAGCCGCGTCGCGTCGACGGGGCGGGCGGGATCGGCGGCGTCGTGCACTGTCCATTCCAGTTCGACGCCGGTGTGGGTGGGTGGGCCGGTCTTGAAGCAGATCCGGGCGAGGTGTCGGACTGCGGCTGCGGACTCGCGCAGGATGGCGCTGCGGTCCAGGTCGGATGACGTCACCAAGGGTCGGGCCCCCTCTCCGTGTGCCAGGTCCGGCACACTCTGCCACCGTAAACCCACCCACCGACACCGTCGGAGGCGTGCACGGTGCCACCAACCTCTGTCTAACAGACGAATTTCCGAAGCAGGGCGGAACCAAACCGCTCCCACCGCCGACCGGTCAGTCGTGGGCGCGGTGGCCCGGTCCCGGCGGTGACGGCGGGGCTTTCCCCGAAGGGGACGGCCTGCCCTTCGGGGACTCGGAGGGTGTGACCTTCGCCGGCTCGGACGGCTTCGTCTCGGGTACCAGCCGCTGGCAGTACGCCTCGACCTCGGCGGGGCCGCCGGCGGCGGTCACCAGCTTCTGGAAACCCGGCGTGCGCAGTGCCTTCTCCCGCTGCTCGGGCTTCTTCGCCCGCCACGCCCGGCACAGTCCGTGCACCTGGCCGGCGGTGGTGGGACCGGCCGGCGGCGTGGCGGTGACCGACGGCGGCGCACCCGGCGTCGACGCGAGGCCGGGGCCCACCGACCGATCGGGCTCGGCCGACCGGGATGTGCCCTGGTGCGGCGAGGGTGACGGGCGCGACGGTGCCGGTGCGACCGGGTCCGGCCCCAGTTCCCGGGTGACCGCGGCGAAGGCGGCTCCGGCGGTGGCGGTGGCTGCCACCGCGCCGATCCAGGCCACCGCGCCGGTGGTCATCCGGCGACGGCGTGGCCGCTGCGGCACGGCCGGCGCCGGGTTGACCCGGGCGGCCCGGAACGCGGCCACCGCGGCGTCCTCCCCGGCCAGTTCGCCAGGGCGGACGGGGCCGGCCGTCGCGGCGAGCAACGCGGCCACCGGCTCGGCCGGGGGCACGTCGAGGGCGCTCAGGTGCGCCTCGGGTGAGTTCGCGTCCACTGCGGCGCAGGGGCCCTTATCCAGCGTGGCGTCCGGCCGGGCAGAGGCCGCGTCGAGCAGCCGCTCGGTGTCGGCGTGGTCGGCCCGCCGGAACGGGTTCATCGGGAGTCCCCTCACGTCAGCCGTCCACCGGTTCGACGTGCGATGCCCGCAGGGCGGGGCCGCCCCCCGCACGCGGCGGTGGCACCCCCTCGACCCCGAGCGACGACTCGGCCGGGCTCTGCCGCTCCAGCAGGACCGCGAGCCGGCGTAGGCCACGGTGGGCGGCGGTCCGCACGGCGCCGGCCCGGCGGCCCAGCACGCGGCCGGCGGATCCCGCGTCCAGCCCGATCACGGCCCGCAGCAGGACTGCTTCGGCCTCCCGGGGCGGGAGGGTGGCGATCAGCGCGAGGGCGGTCTCGGTACCGAGCGTCTCGCTGGCTCGCTCGGCGGTGTCCGCGTCGCTGGCGAGCTCCAGACCCAGCCGGCGATCGGCCAACCGCCGCCGCATCCGGTGCAACTGGATGTCGACGATGGAGCGCAGGTCATCTCCCCGCAGCGAGG